>JASHUV010000075.1 GCA_030039825.1 Thermoplasmata archaeon | reverse complement strand
CTCGGCGGTCGAGGGCGCGGCGCCGGGGAGCAGGCCCGCGAGTTCCTCGAGGTCGACGCCGGTCCCGAAGTGGGAGGAGGCCGCGAGCAGGGCCCGCACGCGCTCGGCGACGTCGGCCGGTGGCGCGAGGGCTTCGCGCGGCGACGCGGCGAACGGTGGGGCCGCCGAGGGCGGCGAACCGGCCCCCGCGACCCGCTGCCATCGCACGTGGTCGGCCGCGGGCGGGAGCGAGTCCCACCAGGCGAGGAGGTAGGAGACCGAGTCCATCACGGAGATCTTGGCGAAATGGAGGAGCCCGCCCGGACGCGCCAGCATCCGACGCAGGACGGCCGACGCCCGGCGCGGCCGGGCGCGGAGGTACTGGGTCAGCGTGGTCGGCGAACGGCCGAGGAGCCGCGCGACCTGGGCGTCCCCGACGTGGATGCGGCGGCGTTGGGCGAGGAACTGCCGGGGCCCGAGCGGGAGCTCGACGGTGACCTCGCCCTGAGGGGCGTAGAGGCTCGCGCCGCCGTTCTGCTCGAGCCAGACGGAGAGGAACGACCCGTCGTTGATGATCCCCTCGGCGAGCGGGGCCGGCGCCGGGAGGCTCAGGAGGAGGAGCTCGTCGCACAGGTGCGCGCCGCTCCCGTCGCGGAGGTACTCCGCGTGGAGCTCGTGGTGGAGCTCCCACATCCAGCGCATCGTCGAGGCCCAGGGGCCCGCGACACCGGCGTCGACGACCGGCCGGCCCATGACGGCGAAGGGCGTCGCCGTCGACCGGACCGCGGCGAGGAGCTGCGCGACCGCGTCGGGAGCCGCGACGGCGTCGGAGTTCAGCAGGACGACCGACTCGCCCTCGGCGCGCTTCAGGACCTCCGCGAGGGCGGCGGCCTTCCCCCGGCGCTCGGCCTCGACGACGACCTGCACCCGATCGTCGAGCGTGGCCATCTGCTGGGCGATCTCGACGGTCCGGTCCGTGCAGCCGCTCGCGACGACCCAGATCCGCCCCCACGCGACGCCGTCCGGGAGGCGCTGCTCGATGAGCGAGCGCACGGCCCGCCGGATCCCGCGCTCGTCGTTGTGGGCGACGACCCCGCCCGCGAGCGTTCGGACCGGTCGGCCCGCCGGGCTCGACGGGACCGTGCCGTCCCGCCCCGGCCCGCCCGCCATCCGTCCGGACCCCCCTCCCCGACCGCTCTCCGAGGGGGAGGCGCTACGTCGGCGGCGCCGCGCGGCGGCGCCGAAGCCGGACGACCGCGACCACCACAGCGGCCGCGCCGATCACGACCGCGACGAGAGCGAGCGGATCGAGCCATCCGAACGGGCCCGAGCTCGACGATCCGCCGCCGTTCGCGACGGTCATCGTGCCGATCATCGTGGGGAAGTGGATCTCGCAGATGTACTCGTACGTCCCGACGGCGGGCGCCGTGAAGTTCACGTCGAAGACCGCCCCGGCCGTCGACCCGAGGGAGAGGTTCGCGATCGTACCGGCCGCGGCGACGGCGGCGTCGATCGCGCCGGGCGTCGTGTCGGAGGTCGGGATCGTCGTGTTCGCCGTCGCGAGGAGCGTGAAGGTGTGATCGAACGTCGCCATCTGGGTGATGACGAGATGGACGGCGGCGCCCGGCGCGACGGTGAACGCGTCCGGCGAGAAGGCAAGGCCGTTCAGCGCGTCGATGTCGATCGTGGTCGTCGTCGCCACGCTCGTGCCCGCGGACGCCGGCGCCACCGCCGAGGCGGCGGGCAGGGCGACCGCCAGGAGGAGCAGGCCCGCGAGCAGGCCGCCCACGGGCCCCCGGGCGGTCGGTCGGCTCCGACGGCGCCCGACCGGGTCGACGGGGGGGTCCGTTCGGCGCTCGATGGTCGCCCCGCCCGTCCCCGCCTTCGCGTCCCTCATCGTTCCTCCTCCTCCACGTAGACGAGAGGAGAGGGACGGCGGCGGACCTCACGGAGGGCCGCCGAGAGCACGGCGCACACGGCGACCCCCCCGAGGGCCGTGGCGAGGAGGTCGGCGAGCGGGATCCCCGCCACGGTCGCGGTCGACGGGCGCCCGATCCCGATCGACAGCCCGTAGGCGATCGATCCCGGGTGGCCCGGCGTCGGACCGAGCGCGACCTCGAGGGTCGCCTGCGACGGCGAGGTGAGGTGGACGCCGGGGGTCGCGTTGAGCGTGCCGGGCGTCCCCGATGGGGTCCGGTCGGCCGCGGAGGAGTTCGCGACGATCCATTGGAGCGGAGTCCCGGTCGCGTTCGCTTCCCCCGCGACGAGCCCGGGCCCTGAGGAGGGCGGGGCGAGGTGCTCCGCCGCCCCGAGGGCCGGCGCGACCGCGAACTCGACGGTGAGCGCCTCGTTCGTCCCCTGCCAGGGCCAGACGACGATCGCGAGCCCGGCCGAGACCCGCCAGGAGTCGTTCTCGCTCCCGTAGGCCGGCACGGAGACGTTGAGACCGATCTCGGCGTCCCCCACGGGGGTGGAGGACCCCACCGGAACGACCGGGACCGAGGCCGAGTAGGCGAGCTCGTAGACGTCGTCGGTGGAGGCGTTCTCGACCGTCCAGGCGATCCCGGAGAGGTTGGCGTACGCCACCGGGGCGCCGTTCGAGTGGAGCTCGGCGATCTGGGCGAGCCCGAGGTCGAGGCCCGTGCCGGGCAGTGCGACGGCGGAGACGGCGACCGAGGGCGAGGTGGCGTTGAACTGGCAGAGCACCGAACCGTTCGACCAGGACGGCGGGTCCGACGACCAGGCGGCGCCGGCGGACGCCACGGAGGCGGCGAGAAGGAGGAGGAGGAGCCCGACCGAGAGCGTGGCGGTGAGGCCCGCCCCGGGTGTCGGGCCCGGAGCGTCGCCGCGGGGGCGCGTGCGGATCGAGCCCATCGTCCCCGGATAGGTCGGGGGGTCCACCCTTCGTTTTTGGTTCAACGGCGGAACCGGTTGGTCCAAACGCGCACGCGATCAGGCCCGGAAGAGGTCCGACCAGGTCGCGAGCGTCCCCTCGACCCAGGCGTCGGCGAGCCCCTCCCGGTACGTCACGAGGAGCCGGATCATCCGCTCGCGTTCCCGCAGCTCGAAGGTCCTCAGCCGGCCCCGGCGACCGGTGAGGAGGGCGCCGCTCTCGTAGAGCCGGCCCAGATGGACGGAGAGGCGGGAGGGGCTGAGGCCCGTCGCCTCCGCGAGCTCCGGGACGGTCCGGCCGGGGACGTCGAGGAGGGTCACGACGACGCGGCGGGCCGACGGGGAGCGCGCGAGCCTCAGGAGCCGCCGGTCGAGCGGGGCGAGCTCGGCGACGAAGTAGTGGTCCTGGTGGCCGCCCTTCTCACGGACGATGAGGCCCCCGTCCGTGAGCCGCTCGAGGTGGTAGACCGTCTCCCCCCACGCCGTCCCGGCCCGCCGCTGGACCTCCCTCGCCGCGCCGCCGGGGACCGTACGGACCGCCTCGTACACGCGCCGCCGGGTCGGGAGGGTGAGGAGATCCTCCTCCATCGCTCACGTCGATCTCGGCCGGACCGCCGTGCTCGCGAGGAGGAGCAGCACGCCGAGGAGCGCCACCCCGAGGATCGGCAGGTTCACGGACGTCCAGGATGGGGCGCCGACGTCGAGCTCCCCCCACGCCCAGAGGACGCCGAGGAGGGCGAAGAGCGCGTTCGCCGCCGTGAGAAGGACGAAGCGCGGATCGCCGGTGCGCCGACCGGCGAGCGCCGGGAGGACCGCGTTGAGCGAGGAGACGCCCGCGATCAGGACCGCCACGAAGAGCTCGACGAGTCCCACGCGGGGCGACGAAGGGCCCCGGGGAGTTCAAGCCATTGGTCCAATCCCGAAATCGGCTCCCTTCCCTCGCCGCGGGGTCAAGGGGACCCGTCGTCGACGAGGCGAAGGCCGTCGGTCGCCACCACGGCGTTCGGCTGGAGCGAGTCGGCCGTCACCTCGAAGTGGAGCACGGGCTCGGTCACGGTGATCGGGAAGCTCAGGTCGACCCATCCGCCCGCCGAGAGGGCGCCGTAGGTGAACGTCGCCTCGAAGTAGGACGGCGACGGGAACGATGTGCCGACGAGCTCGAGCACCGGGGTCGAGCTCGCGAGGGGGAGGCCGGGAACCCCGGTGAAGGCGCGGACCGCCACGGACAGGAGGTAGGTGCCGGGAGCCATCGCCTCGTCGGGCGCGCTCCAGATCGTCCCGACCGACCCCGGGTCGCTCTCGACCGAGACCCCGTTCTCACCGGTCGGGTCCCCCCCCACGTACCCCTGACCCTCTGGGTCGAGCGCCGGGCCGGTGAACGACTGCGGGAGGGCCGGCGGCGCTCCGAGCTCGAGCGGGGGACCCGAGTACCCCGTCTCGTAGAGCAGGACCGCGCCGGCGATCGTCGACCAGACGACGCCCCGGACCCCGTAGACGGAGGCGTTGTCGAGCTCCCATTGGAGCCAGGACGGGACGGCCGGCGTCCGGTTCGCGGAGAGCAGGACGTAGGTCGGGGGGTTCAGGGCGTCGAACGGCCAGTGAAGGAAGTCGTTCTCCGACCAGAAGAAGGAGTAGGCGTTCAGGTCGTTCGCCACGAGCGGGAAGAGATTGTCCGTCGCGACGACGGTCGCGCCGGCCGGGATGACGCCGACGAGCCGTTCCACCTCGCCGTACCCGGGCGGGGGGAGGTAGGAGAGCCGGTACGCGGACCCTTGCCCCTCGGACTGCAGGTAGGGATCGAGCGGGGAGAGGAGGAGGTTCGCCGCGACGAGGAGGAGGAGGCCGGCGAACGCGGCCCGACGGAGACGTCGGGAGGTCGGCCCGCCACGCCCCCGCCGGGCCGGCGCGCGCTCGGCGGTCCCCGCCGGCCCGGC
>JASHUV010000074.1 GCA_030039825.1 Thermoplasmata archaeon | reverse complement strand
CGAGGGTCGGCGCCTGGTCGAGCCACGGCCGGTGCTGCTGGATGGAGGCGAACTCGGTGTCCGCCTGAACGACCATGAGCTTCACGATGAGCTTGCGCATCTCCTCGGGGATCTCCTGCGCCGTCTCGAACTTCCGCCCCCCGGCGGACTCGCCCCAGAGGATCTCCCGGACCGGCTCGATCGTGCCGCCCTCCTTGAGCGTCTTCGCGAGGGCGGCCGGGCTCGGCATCGCGGTCTCGCCCGCGCTCGGGGACCCGGCGGTCATGGACGGAGAGCAGGACCTCAACGGCCCTTATAGCTAGGCTTGCGCTTCTCGATGAACGCGGCGAGCCCTTCCTTCGCGTCCTCGGTGATGAAGAGGCGGTTCTGGAGCTCGCGCTCGAGCGCGAGCCCGGCGGTGAGCGGCATCTCGATCCCTTCGGCGACGGAGCGCTTGATGAGGGAGATCGCCCGCGAGGGGCCGTGCGCGAGGCCCTCGGCGAACGCCGCGACGTCCTTCGCGAAGCTCTCCTTCGGGTAGACGTAGTTGACGAGGCCGATCTGCAGGGCCTCGTCCGCGCTGATGAGCTTCCCGGTGATCATCATGTCGAGCGCCCGCGCCGCGCCGATGAGCCGGGGGAGGCGCTGCGTGCCGCCCGTCCCCGGGAGGACGCCGAGGTTGACCTCGGGAAGTCCGATCTTCCCGGAATCCTTCGCCATGAGGCGGAGATCGGTGGACAGCGCGATCTCGAGCCCGCCGCCGACGCAGTGGCCGTTGATCGCCGCGAGGACCACCTTCGGCGTCGACGCGAACTTGTTGAGGGTCTCCTGGCAGTGCAGGCAGAACATCGCCTTGAAGTCGGGCTGGCTCGCCTTCAGCATCTCGATGTCGGCCCCGGCGCTGAAGTAGCCGGGGACGCCGGAGGCGAGGACGAGGACCCGGGCCTCGTCGTCGAACCGGAGCTCCTCGATCGCCTCGTCGAGCTCCCGCATCATGTGGATGTCGTAGGTGTTCAGCTTGGGCTTCGTGATCTCGATGTGCCCGACGTGGTTCTCCACCCGGGTCGCCACAAACTTCCCCTTCATCGTCGCCCTTCCGCGGGCGCGGGGACCGAGGTCGCTCCGATAAAGCTGACGCTCGTCGACCGCGCGGGAGCGCCCAGGCCGTCGTCAGGGACGGTGGAGGGTCGTCGCCGTCCCGTCCGGGTGGCCGACGTAGACGCGCTCGGCGAGCCCGAGGAAGAGGCCGGTCTCGACGACACCGGGGATCGCGCGCAGCTCGGCCTCGAGCCGGGCCGGGGCCGCGACCGGGACTCGCGGGGAGATGTCGACGATCGCGAGGCCGTTGTCGGTCCGGTACGGGGTGCCGTCCGGGGCCGACCGGAGCCGCGACGGGAGCCCGCGGGCCGCGAGCGCGTCGAGGATCACGGGCCCGGCGTAGGGAACGACCTCGATCGGGATGGGCGCCCGCGTGCCGAGCCGCTCGACGATCTTGGACGGATCGACCATGATGAGGAGGTGGCGGGCCCGGCGGGCCAGGAGCTTCTCGCGGAAGAGCGCCCCCCCGCCGCCCTTCGTGAGGTCGAGGCGGGCGTCGACCTCGTCCGCGCCGTCGAGCATGAGCTCGAACTCGTCGCCCCCGCCGAGGTCGTGGACCGCGAGGCCGAGCGAGCGCGCGAGCTCGGCCGTGGCGAGGGAGCTCGCGACGCAGCGGAGGTCCCCGCCATCGGGAAACCGCCGGGCGATCGCCCGGACCGCGAACGCCGCGGTCGAGCCGGTCCCGAGGGCGACGGCCTCGCCCCGCCCGACCTCGGCGACGGCGGCCTCGGCCGCCGCGGCCTTCGCGCGATCGGAGGGGTCCGCCATCCGGCGGGGCAGGGGCGGCCCGTCAAGATAAACGCGGCGGGCGGGCCGGCGGGCGGAACGCCGCGCGGCGCGGGGCCGGCGAAAGCCACATGGCCCGGACGAATCTCGCCCGGTCGATGCCCAGGCTCTCCCCGACCCCGGCGGCCCCGGTCGTGGTCTCCATCGGCGGGTCGGTCCTCTCGACCGGCACCGACGATGCGGAGTTCCTGATCCGGCTCGCCGACCTCCTCAAGGGGGCCGGGCGGGAGCGACCGCTGATCGTCACGACCGGCGGGGGCCGGGCGGCCCGCGAGTACATCGACCTCGGCCGGAAGCTCGGGCTCACGGAGGTCGAGCTCGACGAGATCGGCATCGAGGTCACCCGGCTCCACGCCCGTCTCCTCGCCGGCCGCCTCGGCCCGCCGACCCCCGCGACCCCTCCCCCCACCGTGGCCGAGGCGGTCCGGGAGGTGCACCGCGCCTCGCCCGTCGTCCTCGGCGGCACCGAGCCCGGCCACACGACCGACGGCGTCGCCGCGCTCGCGGCGGTCCGCCTCCGGGCGGAGCGGCTCGTCAACGCGACGCGGGTCCCGGGCCTGTTCGATCGCGATCCGGGGAAGGACGCACGGGCGACGCGCATCGAGCGCATCGGCTTCGAGGAGTTCAAGGCCATCGTCGACCGGGAGAGCTCGGACGCCGCCGGTCAGCGCTTCGTCTTCGACCGGCTCGGGGCGGCCGCGCTCGCCCGTGCCCGCATCCCGCTCGCCATCGTCGACGGACGCGACCTCGCGAACCTCGACCGGGCGATCCGCGGGGCGGCGTTCGACGGCACGCTCGTCGGCGGTCCCGGGGCCCCCCGCTCACGTTAAGGTTCCGAACGCTCGGACGGCTCGGATGGCGCGCGTCGTCCTCCTCGGACCGCCCGGATCCGGCAAGGGGACCCAGGCGGAGGCGATCGCCCGCCGCCTCGGGGTACCCCACCTCTCCACCGGGGCGATCCTTCGCGCGGCCGCCGCCGCCGGGACGCCGCTCGGCCGCGAGGCCGAGCGCTACATGGGAGCGGGGCGCCTCGTCCCGGACGAGCTCGTCCTGGGGCTGATCGAGGAGCGTCTCTCCGACCCGGACGGGCGGGCCGGCTACCTCTTCGACGGCTTCCCCCGCACCGTCGCCCAGGCCGAGGCGCTCGAGCACATCGCCCCGGTCGACCGCGTGCTCTCCTTCGAGATCCCCTTCGAGGAGCTCCTGCAGCGGCTGACCGGGCGCCGGACCTGCCCGGCCTGCGGGTCGGTCTACAACACCGTGACGCTCCCGCCGAAGCGGGCGGGTCGCTGCGACCGCGACGGCGCGGAGCTCACGAAGCGCTCCGACGACGAGGAGGGCGCCGCCCGGACCCGCCTCGAGGTCTACCGGAAGGAGACCGCCCCCCTGCTCGAGTTCTACCGTGCCCGGAAGCGGCTCGCGCCGATCGACGCCACGGGCGCGCCGGGGCTCGTCGCCGCCCGGATCGACGAGGCGCTCGAAGCCCTCGCCCCGTCGTCGGCGAAGGCTTATAGGTCGACACCCGCTCCGTAGCCCTGTCCCGGCTTAGCTCAGTGGTAGAGCGGGGGACTGTAGTCGAGACCGCCGGCCACCGGCGGCCCCCGCGGACATCCTCAGGTCGCCTGTTCGAGTCAGGCAGCCGGGACCTGAGCTCGGAGGTTCCCCCGCCGCTCACCCCGCTCCCGGATGCGACCTCAGCCCGTTCGCTTCGATCAGCGCATCAAGGCTCGAGGACCGTGCGCGCGCCGCGAGCGTGTTCTGTGCCGACCGTTCCACCGCGAATGGAATTCTATTCCACTCCCGGTGATGGGAAGCCGGGACCGTAGGCTCCGGCGGGGTGGGCGTCTCCTCCCTCGAACCTATCGAGGAGGTTCCGCGCGGCGTTCACATCCGCCTGGCCGGAGTAGCCACACCCCCGACACCGGAACTTCTCCCCCGTTCGGTTCCCCCTCTCGGTGTGGCCGCAGACGTGGCACCGTTGACTGCTGTACGCCGGCGGCACCCGAACGAAACGAACACGGTTCATCTCGCAGGCCCGTTCGAGCCGACCCAGCCAGTCGCGGTACGCCCACGCACCGAGACTCCGCCGCATGTTGCGCGAGAGGCGGCGGTCTCTCCTCATGCC
>JASHUV010000073.1 GCA_030039825.1 Thermoplasmata archaeon | reverse complement strand
GACGATCGGGAGCATCACGAGGGCGAGCGCCACGGAGGCGGAGAAGATCGAGAGCACCCAGTACGACCGGATGATGTGGGCCTCGTCGAGCTCGTAGAAGAGCGAGAAGACGACGATCGCCATGACGATCGACGGGACGCCCGCGAGGACATCGGCGCTGAACCGGGCGAGGTCCCCGAACCGGTTCCGGCCGAACTCGGCGAGGTAGATCCCCGCGAGGATCCCCACGGGGATCGCGATGACCGCGGAGAGCAGGACGAGGACGAGGGTCCCCTCGATGGCCGGAAAGACCCCCCCGTACGAACAGCCGTTCGAGGGGCCGCCGCTGCAGGGCGGCGGGAGGTCCTGGGTGAAGAACCCGGCCCGCGCGATCGCCGGGGCCCCGTTCACGATCGCCGTGTAGAGGATGTCCCCGAGGGGGATGAGGGCGATCGCCACGCACGCGAGCGCGAGGACCGAAACGACCGCGCTGAGGATCTTGCGGCGGGCGTCGCGGTCGAACTTCATCAGGCCCCCGTCGAGAAGGAGGACCGGCGGACGAGGAACCTCGCCCCGATGTTGATGATCACGCTGAGGACGAGGAGGAAGAGGCCGAGCTCGAGGAGCGCGTCCCGCTGGGCCCCGAACGCCTCGCCCCACTCGTTCGCGATCCACGAGGCGATCGTCGTGCCGGGGGAGAGGAGGGAGGGCCCGACGATGAAGGTGTTCCCGATGACCAGGACGACCGCGATCGTCTCACCGATCGCCCGCCCGAGGCCGAGGATGATCGCGCCGAAGATGCCCCGGCGGGAGTACGGGAGGACCGAGAGACGGGTCGTCTCCCAGCGGGTGGCGCCGAGGCTGAGCGCCGCCTCGCGCTGGTCCTGGGGGACGGCCTGGAACGCCTCCCGCATGACCGCCGAAACGGTCGGCACGATCATGATCGCTAGGATCACCCCGGCGGTCAGGTAGGTGAAGCCGCTCGCCCCCTCGGTCGTCGGCGTGAAGAACGGCCCGATCCCGGGGACCCGGCCGAGCGTCGAGGCGAGCGCCGGATTGACCGTCGTGCGCATGTACGGGACGAGGATCAAGAGCCCCCAGATCCCGTAGACGACCGACGGGATCGCCGCCAGGAGCTCGACGAGGAAGGCGAGCGGGCTCCGGAGGAACCGGGGCGAGAGCTCCGTCAGGAACATCGCGATCCCGAGGCTCAACGGCACGCCGAGGAGCATCGCGAGACCCGCCACGAAGAGCGTTCCGTAGATCGCCGGTGCCCCGCTGAAGACGACCGGGAGCCCGGGGGGAGGGAACGGCGCCCAGGTCTGGCCGGTGAAGAACCCGAGCCCGTACTGCTGGATGGTCGGTTCGCTCGTCTCGTAGAGGACCACGACCGCGATGACGAAGACCGCGAGGAGCGCGAGCGTGGCGGCGCCGGTGAGGGCCGCGAAGAAGCGGTCCGCGAGCCGGGTCCACCGGGCGAGCAGCAGGACGAGGCCGAGGAGCACCAGCAGCAGGAGGAGGTCGCCCGCGAGCCGACCCGCCGACGCGCGGGCCGCGCCGGTGGCGACCTCGCTCGTCGCCCACGCGAGGAGGAAGGCGCCGAGGGAGGCGATCGCGGCCAGGAGCCAGATGCGGAAAAAGGCCCGGCCGCCGAGGACCGCGGCGACGCGCTCGCGCGCGCCGCCCCGGCCCCCGGCCGCCGGACCGGAAGGGTTGGCCATCCGAGGTCGGCCCGGTTCACCCCGTTCGGTTTCTTAGTCGCTCGACTGCCAGCCCGCGGGCGCGTGCGAGGTCAGCGTCGCTCCGTTGAACTGGATGTCCCCGATCGCCGCCACATCCTCCGCGATGATCACCGCGGGCAGCGGCACGTAGAAGAGACCGGCCGAGTCGTTCTGCCCCTGGTGGACGATCCACCACAGGTAGTCGACGATGCTCGTCGCCTCGGCCTGGGTGTACGACCCGCTGTACGCCGGGGCCTTCCCGATGTCCGTGTAGATCATCAGGTAGGTCAGCGTGACGATCGGGTAGGTCCCGGCTCCCGCGCCGTTCTCGAGGGAGTAGTTCTGCCAGCTCCCCGTCGGGCTCGGGATGTTCGAGGCGTTGTTGACGGCGTAGGCCGTGTCCGCGACCGAGGGGAGAATGTAGTTCCCCGCGGGGTTCTGGACCTCGGCGATCTCGAGCGCCGTTCCC
The DNA here is from genome assembly GCA_030039825.1 of Thermoplasmata archaeon. Taxonomy (GTDB): domain Archaea; phylum Thermoplasmatota; class Thermoplasmata; order Lutacidiplasmatales; family UBA184; genus Lutacidiplasma. The sequence continues at coordinate 7,539 of JASHUV010000073.1, read as the reverse complement.
TCTTCCTCGGCGTAGTTGAGCTCGTCGTAGCCGATCGATCCCGTGGTCGTCGCGACCGCGCCGGCGACGCCCTCGCTCCCGTGGTCCCCGATGCCGACCGGCCAGTTGGGGGTCGTCGAGGCGCCGACGTGCGAGGCCCAGTACGGGCTCGCGTCGGACAGGAACGTCGTGAAGGCGAACGACGTGCCGCTGCCGTCGGAGCGGTGCTCCACCGTGATCGTCTGCGACGGGACCGTCGTGCCTGGGTTGAGCGACGTGATCTGCGTGACGTTCCAGTTCGTGATCGTCCCGTTGTAGATCTGCTCGATGACCGCGCCCGTCAGGCGGAGCGGGGTGGTCTTCCCCGTGGAGGTGTTCGTGACCTTCAGGTTGTAGATCACGGTCACGGCGCCGGCGGAGTCGGGCATCGTCACGACCGGGGACTTGAGCGCGTTCGTCTGGGTCGTCGTGAGCGGGGCGTCGGACGCGCCGAAGGCGAAGAGCCCGTCGGTCAGGTCCGTGACGCCGGTGCCGCTGCCGACCGCCTGGTAGTTGATGTCGGTGGCCGACGCGCCGTTGGCGCCGGTCGTGTTGCACTTCTGACCGGCGAAGTCCGTGGTCCAGAGCGCCTGGAGCGGGTAGACGAAGGTCGACCCGCCGGCGGTGATGGCGCCCCCGCATTCGGGGTACCACGTCGGTTCGGTCGGGGTCGTCTTGTTGTTACCGTTGCCGGTCCCGGTGCTCGTCGATGTCGTGCTCTTCTTCCCGATCAGCCCGGTGGCGTACGCGCCCGCGACGCCGGCGAGCGCGATGATGATCACCAACAGGACGGCGATGATCACCGTGTTCCGGCCGCGGCCCTGGGACTTCTTCAGGTACGCGTCGTCGTCACCGGACGACGTGGTCGACGAGGGCGTGCTCGATGGGTTCGCTCCGCTCATACCTTTCTTGTTCCTCCCCTCTTCGGTCGATTCGAGGAGACGTCGGACGACGTCCCGGGTCGCCCCGGACGGGGCGCCCCACGCGCGAGGGCCCGGGGAATCCCCGGCCCGTTCCGAGCGGCGGGTTCGTCGGACCTGGTCCGGCCGGCCCCCGGCTGCGCGTTGGACATCGGCCCGAGGACTTCGGCCTTCGGTATATAGGAAGCGGCTGTAGAGTATAGTTCTAACAATAGTCCAGTATAGACCTATGCCCGAGGCCGGGTCTCAGGGTGGGGGCCATAGGCCTCGATCGGCCCCGGTCCAGGACGCGGAGGATCGCCCGCGATCGGGAGAGGCCCGATCGCGCCGACCCGCCGGCCGCACGGAGGGAGTGCCCGGGCCCGGGCGGGCGCTCACCATCGGCCCCGCGAGGACGCCCCTACGGGCGAGGGGGCAGGACGAGCCGCGGCGCCCCGGCCAGGTCGCGGATGACGGGCACCGCGCTCGGCCGGGTGATCCGATCGAGGTCCCGATCGAGCCCGATCTCGGCGAGGTTCTGGGCGTAGCCGGTGGTCCGGTCGATCGACTGAAGGATCAGGCCCAGGGAGCGGATCGACGTCGGCGGAAGTCGCTCCGTCGAATCGCGCAGGACGATCCGATCCGCGAGCGCGGTCCCGGTCTCCTGAAGCGCCTCGCCGACATCGAGCAGGCTGTTGGCGCGCTGCGCATCCGGTTCGCTCGCCACGGCGTGGGCGGCCTTGAGGTGCTCGAGCGCCTGGCCGTGGTAGGTCGAGAGCATCCGACGGATCGGTTCGGGAAGGCCGGATTCGGCGAGCCGGCTCCCGTGCTCCCCGATGAGCACGGCGTGGTCGCCGAGGCGCTCGAGGTCCCGGGCCCAGAGAAGGAACCGGAACGCGTCCCCGAGATCGGCGCCGGGCCGGGAGCTCGTCTCCGAGGCCCCGAGCCGGACCGCCCGCTCGATCTGCCACGCGCACCGGTCGACCTCATCGTCGCGGGCGGCGAGGGAGGCCGGGGGCGATGCCGGGGCGCGCGTCCAGGAGCGACCCGCATCGACATGCAGGTCGTAGACGATCTGGAACATCCTCTGGAGGAGGCGGGGGGCGGGGAGGCCGCTCCCCATCGAGACGTCGCGGAGGAGGAGGGTCGTGCCCTCCTCGGCCACGCTCTCCGTATGTCCCGTTCGCCGAGCGAAGGAACGCGCCACGGCCCGCGTCGGAGCCGAAAGGCCGCCGGGCTCCCGGAGGACGAACTCGGTCGCGCCGGCGAGGTACGCGCCGATCAGCCGCCGGAACAGGTGCTCGCCCGGAGCCGAGGGATCCACGTCCACGATGGCGCTCGACGGCCCGCGGCCCCGCTCGCTGTCCCGGACCAGGAGGGACCCGTCGGGCAGGGAGCGCAGGTAGACCGACTGGCCGGGGGTGAGCCCGCGCTGACCGACCCAGTCTCTCGGCAGCGACACGCCGACCGTCACGGCGCCCATCTTCTGAAGTCGGCGAGGGATGGGGGACCGGGGCGGCGCACCCGCCCGGATCGTCTCTGACACTCCGCTCATGACCCTCGCAGGCCGCCCGCGCGATATATAGGTTATTCAGTTAGAATATAGATTTGTATATATGTAATGATAGGCCCACGTTGACCTCAGGACCCCCCCGGAGTTCTTCCGGGAAGATGGGGAGCTGGGGGGGCGAGCGCACCCGGGTTCCCCCGCGGAAGTTGGGCCCGGACGGATTTGAACCGTCGATCGACCGGTTATGAGCCGGACGCTCTAGTCCGGGCTGAGCTACGGGCCCTCGGGAGAAGGAAGGGGCGGCCGGAGGCGCCGCCGAGCGGAGTTCCGGCCCCGGTCGATCCCGCCCGAAGCTTTTGAACCGCTGACCGTCCGGTTAACAGCCGGACGCTCTGCCGCTGAGCTACGGCGGCACCGGACGCGGCGAGCAGGGGCGTTCCTAATAGCCTTTCCGGCTCGACGCGGGCGCCTTGCGCTCCGCCGCGCGTTCCTTGAGGATCTGGATCGATTCGGTCATCCGGTCGAGCCCCTTGTCGAGGTCGTCCCAGAAGTCCTTGGCGCGGTCCGTGACGACGGCGCCGTTCGCCGACGGCTGTATGACTCCCTCCCGCTCCAGGAGGTGGAGGGAGTATCGGACCTTGTGGATCGGCAACTGCATCATGTCGCTCAATCGGATGATCCCGAGCGGGGCGCCGCCGGAGACCCGCTGGAGGATGTCGACGTTCCGCGAGAGGAGGTCGAGCTCCTCCACGATCCGGTCGACGAGCTGGGCGCCGTCGACCTTCGATTCGTCATCCATCTCCTCGGCCAGGGAGGCATCGCGGTCCGACATCGGTTCCTCGGCCGGGCGGGAGGCGCACGCGGTTACTTCAAGGTTTAGCATGGTCCATGATGCGTCGGAACGCTCCCGCATGGCCCGTGCCATCTCGACGCCGACCCGGACGGGCCCGGGACGCCGTCGGAAGACCGGACCCTCCCGCACGACCCAACCGCTTAATATGGGCCGCCGCTGAAACGCGCCGGAGTCGCCGGTCCGTGAAAGAGATCACGATCGTGGCCGGCGGGCAGGCCGGCGACGGGATCGCGTCGGTGGGAGAGACCCTCTCGAAAGCGTTCACCCGCATGGGCCTGCATCTCTTCGGTCTGAACGCGTACCAGTCCGTGATCCGGGGCGGACACGTCTGGTTCCTCGCCCGGGCCTCCCCCGACCCCGTGCCCTCCCAGGGCGACACCTGCGATGTCCTGTATGCCCTCGACACCCAGACCGTCGACATCCACCTCCCGGGCCTCGCCGCGGGAGGGACCGTGGTGTACGATCCGGAGAAGTTCACGATCGACCCGGCGCGCGTCCCGGTGGGGGCGAGCGCGCTCGCGGTGCCGACCCTCGCGATCGCCCGGAAGTACACGAGCCAGTCGATCCTCCAGAACGCGGCCGGTCTCGGTGCGACGGCGTTCCTCGCCGGCATCCCGCTCGAGCTCCTCCAGAAGACCCTCGCCGACTCCTTCGGCAGGAAGAAGGGGGAGGTCGTCGACTGGAACCTCGGTGCCTCGGCCGACGGCTACAAGTTCGCCCAGGAGCACACGAGCCCGAACTCGAACGCGGTCCGCCCCTCGGGGGAACCGAAGCTCCTCCTGACGGGCAACCAGGCGATCGGCCTCGGCGCGGCCGCGGCCGGCTGCAAGTTCCTCGCCCAGTACCCGATGACCCCGGCCTCGTCGATCATGCACTGGATGGCGGCGCATTCGCGCGAGATCGGCGTCGTCGTCAAGCAGGCCGAGGACGAGCTCGCGGCGATCAACATGGCGATCGGCGCCTCCTTCGGAGGCGTGCGCGCGATGACCGCCACGAGCGGGGGCGGCTTCGCGCTCATGGTCGAGGCCCTCGGGATGGCCGGCATGACGGAGACCCCCCTCGTCGTCGTCGAGTCCCAGCGCTCGGGTCCGTCGACCGGTCTCCCGACGAAGACCGAGCAGGGCGATCTCAACCTCATGCTCGGCGCCGGTCAGGGCGAGTTCCCCCGGGCGATCCTCGCGCCCTCGAACCCCCTCGAGGCCTACCACCTCACCGTCCGCGCGTTCGAGCTCGCGGAGCGCTACCAGACCCCCGTGCTGGTCGCGAGCGACCTCCACCTCTCCGAGAGCTTCGGGACGATCGACCGCTCCGAGCTCCACCTCGACCTCGAGGTCCCGCCGGTCGCGACCGCGGAGCCGAACGGTCACGAGTTCAAGCGCTACCGTTACACCCCGTCGGGCGTCTCACCGAGGTCGATCCCCGGCCAGCCCGGCCTCAACTATATCGCCGGCTCCGACGAGCACGACGAGGTGGGCCACCTCATCTCGGACGTGAAGGCGGGGGTACCGATCTGGGTCGCCGAGCGCACGAAGATGATGGACAAGCGCATGCGCAAGCTCGACGGTCTCCTGAAGGACGCCGTGCCCCCGGTGCTCGAGGGGCCCGCGACGGCGCCGGTGACGTTCGTGGCCTGGGGATCGACGGTCGGCGCCGTCCGCGACGCGCGCCGGATCCTCGAGGCCCGCGGGGTCCGCTCGAACCTCCTCGCGGTCCCGACGGTCTACCCGCTCCACCGCGAATCGGTCGCGACGCACCTCCGGGCCGCGGAGCGGCCGATCCTCGTCGAGGCGAACTTCTCCGGTCAGCTCGGCCGCCTCATCCGCGCCGAGACCGGGTTCGAGGTCCCGCACCGGCTCTTGAAATACGACGGCGAGCCGTTCTATCCGATGGAGATCGTCCGCAAGGCGACGGAGGTGATCGGTCATGGCCGGAACTAGCGCGGTGAGCGTCCCCGCGACGACGGGGGCCGCCCTGCCGATGGTGGGGAAGTCCGACACGAAGCCGACCTGGTGCCCGGGATGCGGGGACTTCAGCGTCCTCGCCGCCATCGAGATGGCCGTGAAGAAGCTCAAGATCCCCTCCCACAACGTCGCCGTGGTGTCGGGGATCGGCTGCTCCTCGAACCTCCCTCACTTCCTCTCGAGCTACGGCTTCCACGCCATCCACGGCCGCGCGCTCCCGGTCGCCGAGGGGATCCGCTGGGCGAACCACGAGCTCACCGTCATCGCCACCGGCGGCGACGGGGACGGCTTCGGGATCGGCTGCGGCCACTTCGTCCACACGATGCGGCGGACCGTCGATCTGACCTACGTCACGATGGACAACCAGATCTACGGGCTCACGACCGGCCAGGCGAGCCCGACGTCGATGATGGGCCAGAAGACGAAGTCGACCCCGGCGGGCGTCATCGAGAACCCGATCGAGCCGGTCGCGCTCGCCATCGCGAGCGGCGCGACCTACGTCGCGCGCGGGTTCTCCGGTGACGTCAAGCACATGGCCGACCTCATCCAGAACGGGATCGCCCACAAGGGCTTCGCGTTCATCGACGCGCTCTCGCCCTGCGTGACGTACAACAAGATCAACACCTTCGACTACTTCCGGCAGCGCGTCTACAAGCTCGAGAGCTCCGGCCACGACCCCACCAACCGGGCGCTCGCGTTCGAGCGGGCGCTCGAGTGGGGCGACAAGATCCCGATCGGGCTGTTCTACCGGACCGAGAAGCCGACGTACGAGGACCTCGAGGAGGTCCTCGCCGCCGGACCCCTCGCGCGGCAACCGGCCGGTCTGAAGGGCCGGGACGCGCTGCTCGAGGAGTTCCTCTAGCCCCGCGAGAGGGGGCGGGCCCATGGGGCCGTCCGTCTCGGTCGCCTCCGCCGCGCCCTCGCCCCGGGTCGGCCCGGCCCCGATGACCGGGAAGGTCGTCCTCGTCACCGGCGGGACGAAGGGGGTCGGGGAGGCCACGGCCCGCGCCCTCGCCCGCCTCGGGGCCCGGGTCCTCCTGACCGGTCGCGACGCGCGGGCCGCGGAGAGCGTGGCGGATCGGATCCGGAGCTCGGGCGGGAGCGCCGAGGGGATCGGCGCCGACCTCAGCACCCGGGACGGCGCCCGCCGGCTCGCGGCGACGGTGAGCGATCGCGCCCCGCGCCTCGACGTCCTCGTCAACAACGCGGGGGGGATCTTCGCACGGAGGACGACCACCGCCGATGGTCTCGAACGGACCTGGGCGCTCAACGTCGTCGCCCCCTTCCTCCTGATGCGCGAGCTCGCCGGAGCGCTCGCGGCCGCCGCCCCGTCCAGGATCGTCAACGTCGCCTCCTCCGCCCACCGACGGGGCCACCTCGACCTCGGGGATCCGGGTCGGGCCCGGTCGTACTCCGCGTGGGGGGCCTACGCCCAGTCGAAGCTCGCCCTCCTCCTCCTGACGCGGGAGGCGGCCCGGCGGTTCGCGCCGCGGCGGATCGACGTGAACGCCGTGCACCCCGGGTTCGTCGCGAGCGAGTTCGGCCGGGAGAACGGCGGGGCGTTCGGCCGGGCGATCGCCGTCGCGGAGACGCTGTTCGCGATCCGGCCCGATCGGGGGGCGAGGACCTCCGTCCGGGTCGCCGCCGCGCCGGAGCTCGTCGGGACGACCGGGACCTACTTCGTCCGGGGTCGGCCGCGCGAACCGTCCCGGGCGGCCCGCGACGATCCCTTGGCGGCGCGCCTCTGGAGCTACCTCGAGGCGGAGACGGCCGGCGCCCCGAGCGCCGTCCCGACACCGCCGAGCTCGAAGAGGTAGGCATCGCCCTCGTGGAAGACGACGCTCGCCGCGGGGTCGGCGAGGAGCGGGGTCGGTGAGAACGCGGGGTCGAGGCGCGTGTTGACCTGCGTGACCGCGACGTAGCCCGCCGACAGCGCGACGAGGGCCGCGCGCCCGGCGGCATCGAGCGTGCCGTTCGTGAGCTCCTGGACGAGGAGGTCGTAGGAGGCGTTGACGTCACGGCCGTCGACCATCGGGTAGAGGAGGACCGTCCGGGGCGCGTAGCCGATGAGGAACTCCGCGGCGCTCCCCGGGGCGACGAGCACCCGGGCCCCGTCGGGGAGGTGCGCGCCGGCCCACTCGAGGAGCGCGAGATCGCCGTCCGAGACGTTGCCGAAGGCCCGGTAGAGGTCGAGCTCGTAGGCCGGGACGGAGGTCGCCGTGTACGCGACGCCCGGGGCGAGGAGGAGCGCCGCGGCGAGGAGCGGGAGGAGCGCCGCGCCTCCGGAGGGCCGGCGCC
>JASHUV010000072.1 GCA_030039825.1 Thermoplasmata archaeon | reverse complement strand
TGGGAGCGGGGCCTCGCCGAGGGGGCGCTGGCGAGCGCGCCGCCGCGCACGATCTACCAGTTCGAGCGGTACGGGTTCGTCCGGGTGGAGGAGCCGCAGCCCGCCGAGGGGCCGGTCCGGGTCTGCTTCGGCCACCCCTAGTGGCGGGCCCGTCCGCCGCCAAGACTAAGCGCGGGGTGCCCGCTCGTTCGCCGATGCGCTTCCTCCACACCTCCCTCACCGTCGGCTCCCTCGATCGGAGCCTGGCGTTCTACACCGAGGTCCTCGGCCTCGAGTTCGAGCGGCGGCGCCCGATCCCCGAGAACCACGCCGAGATCGCCTTCGTTCGGGATCCGGCGAGCGGCGCGCGGATCGAGCTTACCTATTGGGAGGGGAAGGAGCGGATCGACCCCGGTGAGCAGCTCGACCACTTGGCCTTCGAGGTCCCCGATCTCGACGCCTTCCTCGCCGCGGCCCGGGCCCGCGGGGTCCGGGTCGCGAAGGAGCCCTACTCGCTCCAAGGGGGGTCCGGCCGCATCGCCTTCCTCCTCGACCCCGACGACGTCTGGATCGAGCTCCTCGAGCGCCCGGCCGGGGGCGCCCGGTGACCCGGGCGTGACGGGGCCGGACGACGGCGGCCGATCCCGGGTCCTGCGGGTCGTCTACATCTCGACGTTCCTCATCCGGTTCGCCTTCGGCCTGACGATCTCCGTCTTCGCCTCCTACATCGCCGGGACCTCGCAGGGGTTCGGCACGGCGTCGGTCGGGACGATCGGTCTCGTCGCCGCCCTCGCGCCGGCGGGAGAGTTCACGACCGTCCTCGCGACCGGACAGGTCGCCGACCGGCGGGGGCGCTTCCCCGTCCTCTTCGCGGCGATCGGGGGGGCGGCCGTGCTCACGGCGCTCGGGGCCCTTTCGCGGGACCCGCTCTTCCTCGGGCCGCTCAACTACGTCTTCGGCATCGCGAGCGGGGCGATCCTGACCACGAGCCTCGCTCTCGTGGGGGACGAGGCCGGGGTCGACGAGCGCGGGCTCGCGATGGGCCGCTTCGACGCCATGAACCTGATGGGATGGGTGCTCGGCTTCGCCGCCGGTTTCGGCCTCCTCGCCGCCCTCCCGAACGGGGAGCTCGGCGCCCTCTTCCTGATCGGCGGGGCGATCCTGGGGGGCGGCTTCGGCCTCGCCTACCTGTCGCTGCGGTCGGTGCAGGAACCGGTCCCGGCCCACCCGAGCTCGCCGGTCTTCCGTCTGCTTCGCGCGGCCCTCCGCCGGGACGTCCTGCTCGTGACCCTCCCCTGGCTCGTGATCTACCTCCTCCTCGGGACGCTGTTCGTCTTCCTCGGGGGGGCCGCCGGCTCGGCGGGCCTGCCGACCTGGGAGCTCGCGGCCGTGATCGGGGTCGGGGGCCTCCTCCTCCTCGCCACCCAGCCGTACTTCGGCGGGCTCGCCGACCGCTTCGGCCGGATGGCGCTGATGGGCGTCGGCACGGTGGGCTTCGTCGGCGTCCTCATCGGCGCCGGTCTCCTCGCGACCTACGGCGTCTCCGACGCCGCGCTCGCGATCGTGGGGGCGAGCGTCCTGCCGGCGCTCGCCTACGGTCCGGCGGCGCTCGCGGCGCTCGCGGACGCGAGCCGCGCCACCTCGCGCGCCACGACGATGGCCGTCTACACCCTGACGATCAGCCTCGGGATGATGATCGGTCTCCTCGTCTCGACCTCGCTCTTCGACGCCGCCGGGGCGACCGGCCTCGACCTCTACTTCGGCGGGATCGCCGTCGGGCTCGTGCTCCTGACCGTCGCCCGGTACCGGTTCGCCCCGGCCGGATAGGGCGGTCGCGGTCTCGCCCCCTGGGCGGGGCCGTTCAAGACTCGGGCTCGATGAGCAGGTGGCGGAGCGTCGGGAAGGTCTCCCGGAGCGCCGCCGAGATCTGGTCGATCGCGCCCTCGATCTGGTCGGTGGTGAGCCCGTCCTGGAAGTTGACGCGCAGCGCGACGAGCAGGTCCTCCGGACCGAGCATCATCGACTGGACGCTCCGGACCCTCCGGACCCGGGCGTCGCGCTCGACCGTCGCGAGGATCCTCCGGGCGTCGTCCGGAGGGACGGCCTTCCCGACGAGGAGCTCCCGGCTCTCGCCGGCGATGAGGACGCCCGTGATGAGGAAGAGGATGCCGACGCCCATCGACGCGATCCCGTCGTAGATCGAGTCGTGGGTGAGCGCGATGAGGCCCACCCCGGACAGGGCGACGAGCGCGCCGCAGACGGACGCGATGTCCTGGTAGAAGATGATCTTCAGGCCGAGGTTCGACGATTCGAGGAAGGTGGAGATCGACGTGTTGGCGTGACGGAGCTCCCGGAGCGTCACGTAGAGCGTGACGAGGCTCGAGAGGACCGTCGCCGCGAGGATGAGGATCGCGACGCGGAGGTCGGTGACCTCGCCCGGGCGCTCGAGGGCGTCGAGCGCCGTGAGGATGACGAGAAGGCCGGCGACGGTGAACGTCACGAGCGAGGCGGAGAACGACCAGAAGAAGCGCTCCTTTCCGCGGCCGAACGGATGGCGGTCGTCCGGGGGGCGCTGGGAGGCGATGATCCCCCAGGTCAGGAGGAGGGCGCCGATCAGGTCGGCCGCGACGTAGATCGCCTGGGAGAGGACCGCGCGGCTCCCGGAGATCTCGCCGACGGTGAAGAGGCCGACGAAGAGGACGGCGTTCACGGCGACGGTCGCTTCGACGATGACCTCGGACCGCATCCGTCGGCCCGGCACGGCCCCCTCGGGCCATAAGCGCCCGGCCGGGGCGGAGGAGGTCCCCTCGCCGACCAAGACTTAAATCGGCCGCGCCCGTGCGCCGTCCGGACCATGGACGCCCCCGCGGCCCGACCGTCCGTTCCCCTTCCGACCGGCGCCGGCCTCTCGGCGGGCACCCCCTTTCGGCGCCCGGCCCTCTCCTCCCTCGGCCTCTCGCCCGGGAAGAGGACCCGGCTGAAGCGCCTCCTCTACCACCACGGTCCGGGGGGCGGGACGCTCCTCATCCTGCCGATCGACCAGGGGCTCGAGCACGGGCCGGCCGACTTCTTCTCGAACCCGGACGCCCTCGATCCGGACTACCAGTTCCGGCTGGCGCGGGACGGCCACTTCTCGGCCATCGCCCTCCATGTCGGGCTCGCCGAGCGGTACTTCGGCGAGTACGCCGGCGACGTCCCGCTCATCCTGAAGCTCAACGGGAAGACCTCGATCCCGTCCGACGCCCAGGCGTTCAGCGCCTTGACGGGGAGCGTCGAGGACGCCGCGCGCCTCGGCGCCGACGCGGTCGGCTACACGGTCTATGTCGGCTCTCCGAGCCAGGACCGGGACTTCGAGCAGTTCCGGATGGTCCGCGAGGAGGCCGAGAGCCTGGGCCTACCGGTGATCGTCTGGGCGTACCCCCGCGGCGAGGCCGTCGCGAAGAAGGGCGGCAAGGAGAGCCTCTACGCCATCGACTACGCGGCGCGCGTCGCGCTCGAGCTCGGCGCCGACATCGTGAAGCTCAACTATCCGGTCCGGTCGGACAAGGACAAGGACAGCCCTCCGCCGTACAACGCGCTCGCGCTCTCGCCCCAGGACGCCTTCCGCAAGGTCGTCGAGAGCGCCGGCCGCGCGCTCGTCCTCGTCTCGGGCGGCGAGAAGGTCGACGACACCGACCTCCTCGAGAAGGTCCGGATGTCGATGGCCGGCGGCGCGACGGGGATCATCTTCGGCCGGAACCTCTGGCAGAGGCCCTGGGACGACGCGCTCCGCATCTCGCGAGAGGTCCATGCGATCTTCCGAGAGTACGCGGAACCGCCGCGCTGAGGGCGCGGTCCCGCTCCTGATCCTCCTCTCGCGCGAGGACCACCCGAAGGCGTGCACCGGCCTCCGCCTCCTTCGGGCCGGTCTCGTCCGCTCGGTCGGACCGGGCCGTCCGCCGGCGCCGCTCCCCCTCCTCCTCGACCCGCACGCCGAGCGTCCGCTCGCGCCGTCCGATGCGGCCCGGGCCCGGACGGCCGGCGTCCTCGTCATCGACTGCTCCTGGAACCGCCTCGCGGAGCGGGGCGGATACCCGCGCGAGGCCCCGTGGCTCGGCCGCCTTCCCGAGCGGCGCCGGCTCCCGTGGCTCCTCGCGGCGAACCCCCAGCACTTCGGCCGTCTCGGGGAGCTCAACACGGCCGAGGCGCTCGCCGCCTCGCTCGCCGTGCTCGGCGACCGCCGCGCGGCCGAGGACCTGCTCGATCGCTTCCACGGGGGCGACGCGTTCTTCCGCATGAACGAGGCGCTCCTCACCGGCCTCCGCCCCGGCGACGGACCGTCGGAGGTCGTCGCGCTCGAGCAGCGGGTGTACGCCCCCGACCCCCGGGCCGCCGACGCGCGGCGGGGGCGTCGCGAGCTCGCCCCGGCCTCTCAATCGACGGGCGGGTAGACCCGGCCTTCCGTCGCCAGGTGCTCGAGGAGGAGGTCGCCGGCCCTCGCGACGGTCCGGTCGAGCGGGAGACGGGCGGCGATCACTCCGCCGAAGCGCTGGTAGAGGCGGCAGGTGTGCAGGGTCAGGCAGCGGCCGCCGTAGAGCGGTCGTCCGGTGAGGTCCGGGTCGTGGCCGCGCAGGAAGAGGCGCGTGCCGCTCCGGGCGAGGAAGCGGTCGAGGTCGCTCTCTCGGAACGGGGTCACGACCCCGCGTCGCGAGCGACCCGCGTCCGGTTCGCCCCACACGATCTCCGCGAGGACCTCGTCGTCGTCGGCCCGGAACTCCTGGGGGTACGGATCGGACCCGACCGCCCGAGGGAAGCCCCCGTGCGCCAGGAAGGCGCCGCTCGCCGTCGTCGCGGCGAGCGGCCCGCGCTCGAGCAGCGCCATCAGGCGGAGGTAGCGCGCCTCCTCCGGGCCCCAGAGCTGATCGACCTCCTCCGCGAGGCCGTGAGGGACGACGGCGATCCGTCGGTGGGCCTCGTGGTTCCCTTGGATGAGAAGGACGCGCTCCGGGAAGGCGGCGGTCCATTGGAGCAGGAGGAGCGCGTTCGCGACCGAGCCCTCGCCGCAGTCCTCCGGCGGACGGTCGATGTAGTCGCCGAGACCGACGAGGGCGCCCGCCGACGGGGCGCTCCAGAATCGCTGGGCGGCGGCGATCGTCGATCGCCAATCGCCGTGCGTGTCCCCGAAGACCGTGCCCTCGCGGGCGCCCGGCGGGGCGAACTCGACGAGCGGCGGTCGCACCGGGACCGTCCGTTCGAGCCGGTCGAGCAGCGCATCGGCGCCGGCGGGATCGAGGGCGAGGATCTGGCGGGGATCGAGGAGCGCCGGCGTCGCCATCGCGCGCTCCGACCGGTCAGGGACGGGGACGGAGCCGGGATGCGGGGGGCCGGAGTTCCCGGCGGGCGGCCGGGGCCGCCTCGCCCTTTGAACCGGCGCATGCCCTAGGCAACAGGGTCCTAAGCCCTGCCTCGGTGGCCCCGGTTCCCGGAGGGACCGGATTGGCCGAGCTGGAGCACCCCCGCAATGGTACGGCCCGCCCCGAGGAGATCGGGGAGTAGCCCCGGCAGGAGTTCCGACCCCGGGGGGTTCGGCCCCCGGGAGCGTTCGAACCTGCGTCGCGAGATCCAGAGTCTCGCATGATTGGCCACTACACTACGGGGCTACGGAGGAACGGAGCGGGGCGGCCCAAATAAAGGTGCCGCGGAGCGCGGGCGGCCGGACGGGAGGGGGCGCGTTCCTCCGACGGTCCCGGCCCCGGACGGGCTCCGGGGGCGGGCACATTAGATATATCCGGGGACGGTCGCCCCGACGGCGCGGCTCGGCGGTACTCTCGGTTCGGCGTCGGAGGCGGGCGTGGCAGGGACGCGTCGACCGGAGGACCCGGTAGCGCCGGCGCCGCCCTCCGGTCCTCGCCGCCCCGTCGCGGTCTCGGCCGCGCTCCTCGGCGTCGCTATCGGGGCCCCGGTCGTCCTCGCGAGCGCCTCCGGCGCGACCGGCGCGGTCGGCGCCCAGCTCCTCGTCATCCTGCCCGACCTCGGGGCCTCCTTCGTGAGGATGCTCCTCGCCTACTTCCTCTCCCTCGGCTTCGCGCTCGTCTACGGCTACTACGCGTCGACCAACACGACGCGCGAACACATCCTCATCCCGATCCTCGACCTCTTGCAGTCGATCCCGATCCTCGGCTTCTTCCCGATCGCCATCGCGCTCTTCGTCGGTCTGACGCCGGGCAGCCCGATCGGCGCGAACCTCGCCTCGATCTTCCTCATCTTCACCTCGATGTCCTGGAACATGGTCTTCGGCGTCTACGAGTCGCTGAAGTCGGTCCCGGCCGACCTCAAGGAGGCCGCCGACACCTTCGGGCTGAAGGGCTGGCAGAGGATCCGCCAGGTCCTCCTGCCGGCGACGGCGAACCGTCTCGTCTACAACTCGATCCTCTCCTGGACGGGGGGCTGGTACTTCCTCGTCGCGGCGGAGTTCATCTCCACGGCGACCTCCACGACGGCGCTTCCCGGCATCGGGACCTACCTCCTGACCGCCGCCGGCAAGGGCGCCGGCTCGGAGCTCGTGCTCGGCCTCGCGGCGCTCATCGCTCTCATCACGGCGCTCGACCTCTTCCTCTGGCGGCCGCTGAGCCGGTGGGCGGAGAAGTACCGCTACGACACCGCGCCGAGCGGCGAGGCGGAGCTGACCGGCGGGCCGCGCTCCCGGACGCCGCTCCTGCGGGCCGCCGGTTACGTCCGCCGCGGCGTCGTCTCCGGCGTGACCCGGATCGGCACCCCGTTCGTGGCGCTCGCCGCGCGGGCGGGGCAGGTCGCCCGGCCCTCCCGGCGCCGGCCGACCGAAACGGCCGCGCTGCGCGTCGTGGTCCTCGGCCTCATCCTCGTCCTCGCCTGGCTCCTCGTCATCGCGATCACGGTCGCCACCTACCGCGTGCTGACCGGGCCGATCCTACCCCAGGTCCACGACCAGATCGCGACCCTCCCGCTCGCGCTCGCCGCGTCCGGGGGGCGCCTCGTCGCCGCGTACGCGATCTCCCTCGCCATCGCCCTGCCGCTGGCGGTCCTCTTCGCCCGCCGCCCGAGGGCGTCGCGGATCGGCCTGCCGGTCGTCGAGGTCATCGCCTCGGTCCCCGCGACCGCGCTCTTCCCGGCGCTGATCTTCGTGGTCTGGCCGGTGATCGGCGCCCCCGCCACGTCGGTCCTGATGCTGATCACGGGGATGATCTGGTACCTCTTCTTCAATCTCCTCTCGGGGGTGCGCAACCTCCCGCCGGACCTCGACGAGGCGGCCCGCTCCTACGGCCTCGACGGCCCGCTCTACCGGCGCCGGCTCCTCTTCCCCGCGATCTTCCCGGCGTTCGTCACGGGCTCGATCACGGCGTTCGGGGGCGGGTGGAACGCGCTCGTGATCGCGGAGTATCTCAAGAACCCCTCCGGCGCCGCGCCGTTCCAGGTCCTCGGCATCGGGCAGCTCATCGATGTCGGGAACGCGGAGCTCAACGGCGCCGGCCTCCCGCTGATGGTCGCCGCGCTGTTCACGATGGTCATCGCCGTCCTCGCCCTCAACGAGGTCCTCTGGAAGCCGCTCTACCGGAGGGCGGTCGAGAAGTACCGGTACGACTGACGGGGAGCGGTAAGGAGGCGGAGGAGGTCGTGGCGCTCATCGAGGTCTCGGAGATCGACAAGGCGTTCACCTCGCGCCACGGGCCGATCACGATCATGTCGAACGTCTCCTTCAGCGTCGCCAACAACGACTTCCTCGCGATCGTCGGTCCCTCCGGATGCGGGAAGTCGACGCTCCTCCGCCTCATCCAGGGCCTCGACCGCCCCACGAAGGGGGAGATCCTCTTCCGGGGCCATCCGGTCCGCGGCCCGAACCACGAGATGGCGATGGTCTTCCAGAGCTTCGCGCTCTTCCCGTGGCTCACGGTCAAGGAGAACGTCGCCCTCGGCCTGGAGGCGCGCGGGTGGGACGCGGAGCGCATCGACGCGCAGGTCGAGCGGTACGTCACGGTCACCGGCCTCGTCGGGTTCGAGGAGGCCTACCCCCGCGAGCTCTCCGGGGGGATGCGCCAGCGCGTCGGCCTCGCCCGGGCCCTCGCCATCGAACCGGCGGTGCTCCTGATGGACGAGCCGTTCAGCGCCCTCGACCCGCTGACCGCCGAGGGCCTTCGCGAGGAGGTCCTGCAGCTCTGGCGCGATCCGAACCTGCCGCCCGAGGCGGTCCTCCTCGTGACGCACAACATCGAGGAGGCGCTCGCGATGGCCGACCGCGTCCTCGTCCTCTCGCGGCGGCCCGGGCGCGTGCTCGCCGGGGTCCTCGTGAACCTCCCCCGGCCGCGCGACCGCAAGTCGGAGGCGTTCTACGCTCTCACCGACTACGTGTACTCCCTCATCACCGAGGGCACCTCCATGCCCCCGCCGGCAGGGGGTTCCCCCCTCCCCGGCGCCACCTCCCAGGCCCACGGTTAGTGCGATATAGGGGCGCCCGTCTCTCACGGTCCCCGAACGGAGTCCGATCCCCCGTGCCGACGTCCTATCCGAAGTGCTCCCCCACGGAGATGATGGGTCTCTTGGTCCTCCTGGGCAGCCACAAGGGCGACGAGGAGATCGCCCGCCTCGCCGACGACCTCGACCTCGAGATCGACGAGATCCTCCCGGCGATCGACTTCTCCCAGGTCCTCGGCTTCCTCAAGCTCGCCGACGGGCGCGCGACGCTCACCGATTCCGGGCGGCAGCTCCTGGCGGGGTCGATCGGCGCCCGCAAGGACCTGATCCGGGACAAGCTCCTCGGCGCGAAGCTGTTCAAGACCCTCGTCCGCGCGCTCGAGAGCGCGCCGGAGCGGCGGCTCACCGAGGAGGAGCTCCTGAGGCTCGTCTCGTTCACCACGGCCCCGGCCGACGAGTTCGTCCAGAACATCATCAACTGGGGGCGGTACGCCGGCCTCTTCCGATACGACCCCGACGAACACCTTCTCCTCCCCCCGAAGGCGCGCGCGACGCGGACCGCCTCCGCCCGCCGCCCTCCGGCCGGCGGCGAGGGGGGCGAGGTCCCGCCGACGACGAGCTCGACGTCGGTCGCGCCGTCCCTCCCGCCCCCCGCGAAGCTCGCCTCGCTCGCCGTGGTGGCGCCGTAGCGCGTCGCCCCCCTCAACACTTAAGCCCCGGGCTTCCTCGGCCGTCGCGCGGGCACGTAGATCAGCGGAAGATCGCTGCTTTCGCAAAGCAGAGGCCGGGGGTTCAAATCCCCCCGTGTCCACTTCGACCTGAGGTGCCGAGGGGAGGCGGGCGATCCCGCCGGCCTCGATCGGTCCGTCGCGAGGGCCGTCCGGTGGCCCGGTCGCGCCGCCGCCCCGCGGATCGGATCAGAACATGTCCCCGCGGTGACAGACGAATCGCGCGTCCTCGACGGTCCGACGCAGCTCCGTCCACGTCGCGGCGGGCGCCCGGATCAACGGCTTCGCCATCAGTGTCGCGTGGGAGTTCCGCGCGAGGACGAATCCCCCCTCCCGCAACGGGACCCGCGCGTCGTTCACGAGCGTCGTGGAACCCAGACCGAGCCACCGGTGCCTCCTTTGGGCCCGCATCGCGTCGATCAGGGTCGGGACGAGGGCCCGATCGAGGACCATGCCCTCGTTGACCTCGACGAGTCGCCGTCCGTCTCCGCCGGCGAAATAGCCGACGGGCGTCCCGTCCCGGACGAGCAGGTGGTGGTCCCTCGCGGCGCGCCATCCCAACCGGAACCTCGCCTCGAACGCCGTCGGGAACCGGTGCGCGAACCCGAGGCGACCTCTCGAGGCCCGGCGCAGGAGTCCCTCGAGGACCGGAGCGTCGCTCGCCCGGGCCGGGCGGACCCGGACACCGGCGGGGAGGCGGTTCCTCTCCGTCGGCCCGGGGGGGAGGAGCGCGGTGGGGGGCGAGTAGATGTCCCGGTACCCGAGGTGCTCGTAGAGGCGGTGCGCGCCCCAGCTACGGCGGGTCCAGAGCATCGCCAGGCGGTGACCGGTCTCGACCTCCCGCCGGTGGACCTCGGCGAGAAGGCGGGTGGCGAGGTGCCGGTGCGTCGCGTCGGGTCGGGTCACGACGTTCTCGATGCCGGCGACCTCCTCGGTCCCGTGCGCCGTCGTCCAGCGGTGGTGCCCGACCATGACCTGCGCGAGGACGTCCGGGCCCTCGACCGCGACCACGCCGAGATACTCCGCGAGGGGGACGCCGAGCCTCACCGCCCGGCGGAGCAACGCGGGATCGAACGGGGGGTCTCGGTCGGACCAGACGAGCGACCCCCAGGAGGCCGCGAGCTCCTCCGGAAGGTCGCCGATCGCGAGGATCCGCATCCGGGCCTCGGGGGCCGAACGGCCGGGCCCAGCTATCGTTTCCCGGTCCGGCCGCCGACCCGATCCCGGGCGAAAACCCGAGGAGGGAGGGTCCCGGCGGCGGGAAGGGCCCCCTGTAGAATCCGGTTATTAGTTCCCCTTCTTCTACGAGGGGGGTGCGGGGGGCGGCTCATCCCTCCGCCTCCGCGCGTCGGAGGAAGAGGCCGAGCTGGCTCTCCACCGGCATCTTGCGCTGCCACGCCTCTCGAGGCGTCTCGAAGAGCTCGACCCACAGCGACTCGTGGATCTGGTCGTTGTACCACTCGATGAACTCCTCGAGCGTCGGATACCGCCACCGGTGCCGATCGTACTCCCGCCACAATCGCTCGAGCTTCCCGTTCGTCTGAGGGTGGTTCACCCGACTGACGACGTGGCGGATACCCTGGGACCTCAGGAACTCCACGAACGCATGGGTCGTGCGCTCCCCCAGGGTCGAGGGGCTGGCGTAGAACTGGGTCCCCCGGTCGGTGTTCACCTCCCTCACGTCGAGGTTCCACGCCGTCGCCCGGCGGAGGGCCATCGTGAGGGTGGCGAGCGCCTCCTGGGTCGTCTCCCTCGCGAACTCTCCTCCCGACAGGATCACCCGACTCGCGTCGTCCTCCCAGAGGATGCAATGGGGGTGCTTCTCCGACGTCCGGTGGAAGTCCCCGTGGAGCAGCGAGCCCGAGTGCTGCCGCTCGTAGCGGACATATCGACGGGGGCGTTGCTTGCGCGGGTTGGGGACGACCCAACCCTGGCTCTTGCCGAACCGGTAGATCTGCATCTTCGGGATGCGCAGCCCTCGCCGCGCGAGGGCCTTGTAGAGCTTCGTCGCGCCCCGTGGAGACCGCCGAAACTCCTCGATGAGGAGCCGCTTCTGGTCCTCGGTGAGAGGGGGCCCCGGGGGGCGTCGACGGGGGTTGAGGCGGGGCACGGCGCCGGACTGGCGCCAGCGTTGAAGGAGCTTCCGGAGCCATCGGCGCGTGACCCCCCATCGGGCCGCCATCTGGCCGAGCGTCTCGGGGGGGTGGGCCTTGCCCTCGGCCTGCCGAACGAGCCACTCGATCCGGCGATCGGTGAGCTGGGTCACGCGGCCGGAAGGACCCGGCCGAAGGAGACGTTGGAAGGAGGTGACGTTCGGCTCCCCCCTACGACCCCCCTTTCCCGTCGAGGGCAGGTCCTCCCTCCGCTCGCTCGTTCCAGGGGGAACTAATTGTTGGACTCCAGA
>JASHUV010000071.1 GCA_030039825.1 Thermoplasmata archaeon | reverse complement strand
CGTCCGGGACGGCGCGCGCCACCGCGCCGGCCGACCCGGAGATGACCCCCTCGGCGCGGCTCCGCGAGGCGCTCGATCTCGGCTATGCCGGGCGCCCCGACGCGTCGGTCCGGGCGTCGGTCCGGGCCGCCGACGGGGCCCTCGCCCGGGCGCGCGAGCTCGGCGGGGTCCCGTCGGTCCCGGGAGGATACCTCTGGCAGGGGCTCGGGGTCCCGCCGTGGTTCGAGGCCGACCACCAGAACCTCCGCGCGCTCGCCGAGGCGCCCTCGGTACGGCCGGACGAAGCGGCCCGGGCGTGGACGACGTCGCGCGTCCTCGTCCTCCTTGGGCAGGAGGTCGCGCGACGGCGCGCCGCGCCGATGGGTCGGCGGGTCCTCGCCCTCGGCGTCGATCTCGCCGTGACCCTCCTGCCGGCGATCGCCATCTTCCTCCTCGTGGCCGTGACCACGGCCCCCTCCGGCATCCTCGACGCCCCGCTGTTCAACGCCGTCGCCCTCGGCTACGCGGCGTACGCCGTCGTCTACCTCGCCCTCGCGGAGGCGCTCACGGGGACGACCGTCGGCAAGCGCGCGCTCGGTCTCGAGGTGACCGACCGGGCGCGGAACCGACCGGGCCCGGTCGCCGCCCTCGTGAGGAACCTGCCCCTCGTCCTCCCGCTCCTGCTCTTCGGCCTGGGGGCGGCGATCGGAGTGGCCGCTCTCTTCGGCGCGAGCGTCCTGCCGCCGGGCGACGTGACCGCGGCGGAGGCGCCGTTCCTTGAGCTCGAGCTCGCGGTGATCGGCGTGCTGCTCGGGCTCGTGGGGCTCTTCGCGCTGTTCCTGGGCTGGCTCGCGGCGATGGTCAGCCCGGACGGGCAGCGGGTCGGGGACTATCTGGCGGGGACGTGGGTGGTGCGCCGCCGCCCGGCGGCGCTCCCTCAGCCGCCGTCCGGGTGAGGGGGATCGCGATCGCGCTCACCCGGGTCTCGCGGCCCGTGCGGTTGACGAGGTTCTCGGTCGCGATCCGGATCTCCCCGATCGCCACGCCCCCGACGAGGAACTTGTTCCGGACCACCTCCACCACATCGACGGCCTTCGCGATGGCGAGCCCACGGGCCTTGACGACCACCGGCCCGGCCCCGGAATGGAGCTGGGCCACGACCTCGAACACGTAGGACATCGTCGGGCGCGGTCCGATGTAGACGATCGGGCCGGTCCCCGGCGGGACCCGCTCGCGTGCCGGCGTCACGGGGCGCGGCCACGTCCGCGAGGGGGATAATCCTCGCGCCCGGACCGGACCGGCCCGCGCGGCACGCCGGTCGATGGTCGGGACCCAGAGGAAATATGGGGGCGGAGCGGCTCCCGCGACGGGGGAAGAGGGGCCCGTGACGTTCCGATTCGGGCAAAGGTTATGGCCCGAGACCCGTAGGCGCCTCGGCCGCGCAGGGGTGGCCCAGCTTGGTCAAAGGCGCCAGGTTGAGGTCCTGGTCTCGTAGGAGTTCGTGAGTTCGAATCTCACCCCCTGCATCCGCCCGGCCGGGTAGCGCCGTGGACGACGACACCGTCCTCTGCGCCCGCTGCGGGGAACCGATGCCGCTCGGCCGGGAGGCATGCCCGGCCTGCGCTCACCCGGTCGCCTCCGCCCCCGGCCCGGGGGGGGCGCACCCCCCCTCACGGGCCTCGCCCACCCGGGGCGAGGGCGCCACGCCGCCTGCCGCGATCGAGGAGCGCCTCGCCCGTCTCGAGCGCTGGCGCGAGATCGGCGAGGGCCTCGGTCTCGACGTGCCCTCGCCCCCGGCCTGGGTCGTGGCCCGCGCCCGGCGGGACCCCGCGGGTTGGGAGCGCTTCCTCGAGGAGCTCGAGGCCGAGGCGCGCCCGGCCGTCGCGGCCCGGCTCGCCACGTGGGAGAAGGACACCCTCTCGCGCTTGACCCGTCTCGAGGCGTACTCGATCGAGGGCCGCCTCGAGAGGGAGCAGGTCGAGGACGGCCTCGCCGCCGCCCGCTCGGGGGACGCGGGCCGCGCGCTCGCCGTCGTCCAGCAGGTCGACCGTGTCCTCCTCCTCAAGGAGCGCCACCTGACGCTCGCCCGGCAGGAGCTCGACCGCCTCACCGAGCTCCTCCAGGACCTCGCCGTCCTCGGGCTCCCGGTGCCGTACTCCCCCCGCGAGATCGCCGAGGAGCTCGAGCTCGATCTGCGCGGCGGACGCCTCGCGCCGCTCAAGGCCCAGCTGCGGGCGCTCCGACTCGAGGTGATCCGCACCCTGGCGAGCGCGTTCCCCGAGTACATCGCGCGGACGGCGGCCGGGCTCGAGACCGCGCGGGCGCGCGGCGCGCCGGTGGGCCCGGCGATCGAGGAGCTCGTGAGGTGCGCCCGGGCCTACGCCGAGGGTCGTCCGGACGAGGCGGTCCGGCGCCTCCGGCGACTGGCGGAGGGTCCGACGGCGTCGGTCCCGGGCGGGCCGGCCCGGCGCGAGGGCCCCGCTACAGGAGCTTCTCGAACAGCCTGACGTCCTCGGCGAAGTAGTGGCGGTGGAAGAGGCCGCACTCGCTGAACCCGAGGCGCTTGAACGTCGCCGTCGCCATCTCGAGCTTGTCGAGCGGATCCGCCCAGACCGACCGGCAGTTGTTGTGACGGGCCCACTCGAGGGCCGCGGAGGTGAGCGCCGTCGCGACGCCCTGGCGACGGCTGTCGGCGTCGACCGCGAGGTGGAGGACCCGGCAGCTGCCGTCCGTCAGGACGCAGCCGACCGCGCCGATCATCTTCCCGTCGCGGCGAGCGGCGAAGTAGGTGACGCCCTCCATGGAGCTCGTGAACTCGAGCGGTCCGGGCATCCACTCGCGGAGGATCTCGGCGGGGAGATCGGACTTGAACGGTTCCCAAATCCGCTTGTAGAGGGCGCAGATCTCCGGGATGTCCTGGTGGGTGAGTCGCTCCACCACGATCGGCTTCGCGGCGGTCGCCGTTCTCGACGCGGCCGGCCGGACGTCGGCCGGATCGGGTACTCGCTGGGTTCCCACGCCTGACGCCTCGGTCCCGGTACGCGCGCGCTCCATGAGCGAGCCCGTACTTGAGCTTGGCCTCGGACGGACCGCCCGCGCGAGCTAGGGCGTGTGGCGCGAGGGCGTCCGCGGGAACGGCGTGGTGTCGCGGATGTGCTCGCGGCGCAGGATCCAGCGCAGAAGGCGCTCGACGCCGAGCCCGAATCCCGCGTGCGGCACGTTCCCGTGCCGGCGGAGGTCGAGGTACCACTCGTACTCCGCGGGGTCCGCTCCGATCGCCCGCAGGCGCTCCACGAGCTTTCCGACATCGATCTCGCGCTCGCTCGCTCCGACGATCTCGCCGTACCCCTCCGGCGCGAGGAGGTCGGCCGCCTCGACGGTCCGGGGGTCCGACGGCGTCTGCCGCATGTAGAACGCCTTGATCTCGCGCGGGAAGCGCGTCAGGAAGATCGGTCGGGTCGCCGCGATCGTCAGGGCGCGCTCCTCGGCCGTGCCGAGGTCGCTCCCCCACTCGACCGGGAGGCCCTCGGCCTTCAGGCGCGCCACGGCGTCCTCGTAGGCGAGGCGCGGGAACGGCGCCGCGAGGCCGGTGAGCTCCTCGGGCGGGCGTCCGAGCCGGGTGAGCTCCTCCGGGCAGCGCGTCGCGACGTCCCGGAGGACCTCGACGATCATCCGTTCGATGAACGCCACGATCCCGTCAAGATCGCACCAGGCGAGCTCGACCTCGAGGTGGGTGAACTCGGTGAGGTGGCGGGGCGTACGGGACTTCTCGGCCCGGAACGACGGGGTGATGGCGTAGACGCGCTCGTGCGGGGCGATCATCGCCTCGAGATACAGCTGGGCGGTCTGCGAGAGGTAGCCCGGCCGACCGAAGTAGTCGATCGTGAACGCCTCGCTGCCGCCCTCGGCGGGGTTCCCCGTGAGGATCGGCGGCGTGATCTCGAGGACCTCCTCGCGCTCGAAGAACGCCCGGAACGCGGCGAGGAGCGCCGCCTTCACCCGGATCGTCGCGACGAGGTCCTGCGATCGGATCGTCAGGTGACGGTGGTCGAGGAGGAACTCCTCCGTCTGCTCCGGCACGATCGGGAACGGCTCGCCGGCGTGGATGATCGATACCGCCGTCGCCTTGAGCTCACGACCCCCGGGGGCGCGCCGGTCCTCGGCGACGGTGCCCTCGATCTCGACGGTCCCTTCGATCTGGACGGCCTCGGCGGCCTTGAACGCGGCCTCGCCGACGGCGTCCTTGCGGACCGTGACCGGGACGGTCCCGGTCCGGTCGCGGACCTGGAGGAAGAGGATCCCGCCGGAGGAGCGGGAGCGCTGGACCCAGCCGCGGATCCGCCGCGTCGAACCGACCGCGTCGGGGGCGCGGAGCGCGCGGACCGGTTCGGGCGCCGGCGCGCTCACTGGTACTCGCGCCACTTGTGCCCGCACGTCGTGCACTCGAGGATGCGGGTCTCCGGCTCGTCGGCGCCGCGCGTCTGCCGCAGCACCCAGTACGCCTTCATGTTCCCGCACTTCGGGCACTCCTCGTCGGTCGTGGGGAGCGTCGGGCCGGCCCCCTCCAGGACCGCGACCGTGCGCGCCGTCGCCTCGACCTTGCCGGTCTGCTGGGCCTTCCCGAGGGGGACGGTCGCTCCGCACGCGGAGCATCGCCAGACCTTGGCGGGCGCGTCCGGGCGCATCAGCCGCTTGCACGTCGGGCAGAACATCGGTGGAAGGGCTCCGGTGGCCCCGTTCTATTTTACGATTGAGGGGCGGTTCCGAGCACCTCGTCCGGCCCGCCCGCGCTCGAGGCGGGCGCGTCGGGCGCGGCGACGCTCAGGGGAAGCGGCGAGGCCTTCGCCGAGGGGACGAAGAGCTGGCGCATGTGCTCGGTCCGGCGGGTGAGGTCCGGCTTCGAGCCGATGTCGGCCCGGTGGTCGTACTCCCCGGCGACGTAGCGGAGCGCCGCCTCGACGCGAGCGCTCGCCTCGTGGATGGCGCTCGCCTCGGCAAGGAGCGCGAGGCCCCGCGAGGTGCCGAGCGCGAACCGGCCGGGGCCGGCCGCCTCGACGTCCCCGAAGAAGACCTTCACGCCCGCCGCCTCCATGCCCGGCTCGTCGAGCTCGAGGAGGCCGCCGGCCCTCGGCGCGGTGCCGTACCCGGGCGGCATCACGTACTTCACGACGCTCGCCCGGAGCCGGAAGCGGACGAGGTTCGGGTCGACGTGCCCGTGAGCGACGCCGCGGAGGAGCTCGGCGAAATCGCCGGGCTCGTAGAGCGAGGTGACGTTGATCCCCTCGGGGTCGCCGAACCGCGCGTTGAACTCGAGCAGCGACGGGCCGTCCGGCGTGAGCATGAAGCCGCCGTAGAGGACCCCGCGGTAGCCGAGGCCGTCGGCCCTGAGCGCGGCGACCGTCGCGCCCAGGATCTCGACGGCGCGGTCCCGGTGGGCGGAGGAGAGGAACGGCAGGAGGTGGTCGCGCTGCGAGAAGGAGCCCATGCCCCCGGTGTTCGGGCCGGTGTCGTCCGGTCCGGCCCGCTTGTAGTCGAGGACGGCCGGCATCGGGTAGATCCCGGAGTCCGTGACGAGCGCCATGAGGCTGAACTCCTCGCCCTCGAGCCGCGGTTCGACGACGACGCCGTCGCCGCCGAGCGTGATGAGCCGTCGCGCGTAGTCGGCCCCGGCCTCGGGCGTCGCGAAATCACGGCCTTGGACCCCGACGCCCTTCCCCCCGGTGAGGCCGATCGGCTTCACCACGATCGGGCCCGGGACCTGGGCGATCGCGGCCCCGACCTCGTCGACGCTCCTCGCCACGGCGAAGCGCGGGACCCCGGGGACCTTGTGCCGCGTGAGGAACTCCCGGGCGAACTCCTTCGACGACTCGATCCGGGAGGCGGTCCGCGACGGACCGACGACCTCGATGCCGGCGGCGCGGAGGGCGTCGGAGACGCCCGCCGCGAGCGGCGCCTCCGGTCCGATGACCGCGTAGTCGGGGCGACGGGCGGAGGCCCAGGCGGTGACCGCCGCCGCATCCGTCGGGTTCCCGCGACCGGTCTCCTTCGCGAGACGCGCGAGGCCGGGGTTCTCCTTTGCCGCGAACGCGAGGACCTCGGTCCCGGCCCCGACGAGCGCCGAGGCGATCGCGTGCTCGCGGGCGCCCCCGCCGACCACGAGGACGCGCATCGCTCCGACCGGCCCGACGGACCGCGGGATAAAATGATAGCGCGGGCCCGCGGCCCGGGGCCCACCGCGCCGCCATCGTTATGAACGGAGCGGGGTCGCTCGGGACGATGGAGATCCGGGTCATCGAGAAGGAGTCCGACGCGCTCCGCGTCGAGCTTCCGCGGACGGAGGAGACCCTCCTCGTTCCGCTCGTCGAGGCCCTCCAGGCCGAGGAGAAGGTCGTCGAGGCCCGCTACTACATGGGCCACCCCTACCTCGATCGCCCGTCGCTCTACCTCAAGACGAAGGGGGAGAAGCCCCAGCAGGTCCTGAAGCGCGTCCTGAAGGACCTCGCCGACACCTACGGCGACGCGCTCGCCGACTTCGACAAGAAGGCCGAGAAGGTCCGCCCGTAAGGACGCTCCGGAGGGAGCCCGATGCTGAAGGAATGCCCCCAGCACGGCTACTTCCGCGACGAGAACTGCCCGACGTGCGGGCAACCCGGTCGTTTCCTCATGAACGACCACGAGCTCGACCACCTCGGGCGCGTGATGACCGGCATCCTGCGCCACTTCCCCGACCGCTACGGGCTCCCGATGGACCCGCACGGGTGGGTCCCGCTCCCCCGGCTCGTCGAGGCGATCGCGACGCGCCATCGCGGCTACCGGTGGCTGCGCCCGCACCACCTCGTCGCGATCTCCGAGAGCGACCCGAAGGGCCGCTACGAGGTCCGGGACGATCGGATCCGGGCGACGTACGGTCACACCGTCGACATCGAGCTCGATTTCCCGACCGACGACATTCCCTCGGCGCTCTTCTATCCGGTCACCCCGGAGGAGGCCGGCATCGTCCTCGAGGTCGGGCTGAGGCCCTCCGACCGGAAGAAGGTGCACCTCTCGAAGACCGCCGCCGACGCCCGCGCGGCGGGCGCCGTCCGCCACCCGGACCCGGTCATCCTGGAGGTCGACACCGCCCTCGCGACCGCCGACGGTCTCGTGATCATGCGCGCGGCCCGAACGGTCTACCTGACCGACCAGGTCCCGCCGAAGTATCTCAAGAGGACCGAGAGCCCGCCGTCGGCGTAGGGCGCGCCTCGCGCCCTACTCGACGAGGGCGTTCGACTCGTAGCTCGTGTCGATGTAGATCGTGAGCGTGATCCCGCTCGCCGGGGAGTACGGGTTGATCCAGACGAAGTGGAAGGTGTCGGTGTACGGCGCCGAGAAGACGATCGGCGCGTTCTCGGCGCCGGTCACCTGGTCGAGCGGCGTGGCCGTACCCCCCGCCGCGAAGATCGTGTAGTCGGTGTCGTTGAACACGAGGAAGGTCACGTTGGCCCCGAGCGGGTGGCTCACGGAATAGTTCCCCACGACGTAGTCGTCGCCGGTGATGTCCCCGCTGAGGACGGTGTAGTTCCCGGGCCCGACCGTCCGGGAGCCGGACGTCGTCAGCGGGTCGGAGACCGCGGCGGGCGGCGTGAACGCCGCCGTGATCATGAGGTAGGAGAGGACCACGATCGCCCCGATGACAAGGGACAGCCTCACCCCTTGCACCCAGCGGAGGTGGCGGCGCTCCTTCGTCGGCAGGGCCTTCCCCCCTTCCGGGGGGACCGGCTCACGGTGGCCGCAGGTCGGACACTTCGGCCCGTTCGGCGGGTAGGGGTCCCCGCAGAAGGCGCAGGTTCCCCACGCGCGCGAGGACGAGGCCATGGCGGTCCCCGGGCAGCCGGGAGGGGGGCTATCCTCCCTTCGTACGTACCCGGGGCGCGGCCCTACGCCCTCGGCTTCGGGGACCCGTAGTTGACGAGGACGTTCTTACGGCGCGTGTAGTAGGTTACGGCGTCGATCCCCTGCTCGAAGCCGAGGCCGCTCTCCTTGTAGCCGGCGAACGGCGTCTGGGGGAACGTCACCGGCGACTCGTTGATGCTGACCATCCCCGACTCGAGCCGTCGGGCGAGGGGAAGCGCGCTCGCGAGCTCCCTCGCCCAGACGGAGGCGAAGAGCCCGTAGCGGGTGTCGTTCGCGATCCGGACGGCCTCCTCGGCGTCCTGGAAGGTCGTGGCCGCGAGGACCGGGCCGAAGATCTCCTCGCGGAGCGCCCGGCTCCCGCTCGGGAGATCGGCGAGGACCGTCGGCCGGAGGAAGTTGCCCTCGGCGAGCTCCGGTTGGGCGGGTCGTGTCCCGCCGACGACGATCCGGGCGCCGTCGGAGCGGGCGTCGTCGATGAAGGAGGTCACGGTCGCGAGGTGGCCGGAGGAGGAGAGGGGGCCCATCTCCGTCGCCTCGGCGATCCCCGGCCCGAGCACGTACTTCTCGGCGATCCGCCCGATCCTCTCGAGGAGGGGGCCCGCGATCGAGGCCTGGACGAGGAGGCGGGACCCGGCCCAGCACATCTGGCCGGCGTTGCCGAAGATCCCGAAGGCGATGCCCCGGGCCGCCCGGTCGAGGTCGGCGTCGGGAAGGACCACGACGGGGCCCTTGCCCCCGAGCTCGAGCGTCGCCGGAACGAGCCGCTGGGCCGCGAGCTCGGCGATCCTCCGACCGGCCTCCGTCCCGCCCGTGAAGGAGACCGAGCGGCAGCGCGGGTCGCGCAGGAGGGCCTCGCCGACCTCCGCGCCCGGCCCGCTGACCACGTTGAGGATCCCGTCCGGGAGGCCCGCGTCCTTCGCGAGCCGGGCGAGGGCCACGGCGGTGAGCGGGGTCAGGCTCGCCGGCTTCAGGACCGCCGCGTTACCGGCGGCGAGCGCCGGGGCGACCGACCGGACGGCGAGGAGGAGCGGATAGTTCCACGGCGCGATGTGAACGGTGACGCCGAGCGGCTCGCGCAGCGTGAGGTCGAGACGGGGCCCGGGCACGGGGATGGTCTCGCCCTGGACCTTGTCCGCGAGTCCGGCGGCGTACTCGAGGGTCCGGACGACGAACCCCATGTCGAGCCGGGACTCCCGGATCGTCTTGCCCATGCTGAGCGCCTCGAGGCGGGCGAACGATTCGGCCCTCTCCTCGAGGAGCCGGGCGAGCTTGCCGAGGGCCCTCCCGCGGCGGCCGCCGTCGTCCGTCGCCCACCACGAGCCCCGGAACGCCGCCTCGGCGGCCTCCATCGCGTGGCGGGCGTCGTCGGCCCCGCCGCTCGCGGACTCGGCGAGCGCCCGGTTCGTGGCGGGATCGACGAGGGTCCGGTGGGCCCCGGAGGCGGCCGGGACCTCGGCCCCCCCGATGAGGAGCTCGAACGTGCCTTCCGGCGTGGCGCTCATCGGCGGCGCGCGAGCGCCGTCCTCCCCATAACCGTTCCCGGTTCGGGCGGTCTATCGCTCGAGCGCGTAGCGTCGGCCCTTCCATCGAAGGGCGTCGCCGCGGGCGCCCCGCGCGAGCGAGGTGGCCAGGAGGACGACGTAGAACCCCACGGCGATCGGGAAGAGGAGGCCGTAGGCGGCGGGGGTCCGAAGGCCCCGCGCGAACGCCACATGCTTCACGAACAGGAGGACGGCGAGGAGGAGTCCGAACCCGGCGACCCAGGGCGAGCCCGCGAGGAGGCCGACCGGCAGGATCGCGAACGGGAGCCAGAAGAAGGCGACGAGGCCGGCGAGGAAGGCCCCCTGCCGGACCGACGAGAAGTGCGTCCCGTGGACGTTCTTGAGGAGGCCCTCGAACATCTCGTGGCGGTCGCGGTACATCCGGGTGGAAAGGAGGTCGGGCGCCCAGGCGACCCGCATCGTTCGGCCGGCCGACCGGTACCGACGGGCGAGCGCGACGTCCTCGAGCACGGCCGTCCGGACGGCCCGGTGGCCCCCGACCGCCTCGTATCCGGCCCGTCGGACCAGGGTGAACTGTCCGTTCGCCATCGCGGCCCGGGAGTCGGGCCGGTTCACCCGGGGGGTCCGGAAGTAGGTGAGCACCATCTGGGCGTAGAACGGCAGGATGACGCGTTCCCAGAAGCTCCCGGTCTCGAACCGCGGCGCGAGGGTGACGAGATCGGCCTTCTCCTCCTGCCCCCACTCGAGGGCGGCGCGGAGCGCGCTCGGCGCGGCCCGGATGTCGGCGTCGGCGAAGAGGATCCAGTCGCCCCGGACCTCCTTCTGCCCCGTCTCGCACGCCCACGACTTCCCGACCCAACCCGGCGGCAGAGGCGGCTCCTCGAGGAGCCGGACCCTCGGGGCCCGCGCGCGAGCCACCTCCCGGGTCCGGTCGGACGACCCGCCGTCGACAACGACGATGTCGAGGCCGGGGTAGTCCTGGGCGAGCAGGTCGTCGAGGCACGGCCCGAGGTCCTCCTCCTCGTTCCGGGCGGCGATGACGACACCGACGCTCGGCCAGGACCTCCCCGGGTCCGGGGGCCGCGGGTCGAGGCGCGGCATCGCGACCGCCAGGAGGACCGCGACCCCCTGGACGAGGAGCGCGGCGACCCCGAGCCCGACGACGAGGACGAGCCAAAGGAGGGCGACCAACGTCGGTCGGAGGCGGGGGACCTTAATCGGATGTCGCTCCTCTCGACGCCCCGCGATGGCCACCGTCGAGCATCCCCGCCTCCGTCCCGGGCTCCTCGAGGATCGGCTCTACCAGGCCCGTATCGCCGACGCTGCCCTCGATCGCAACACCCTCGTCGTCCTCCCCACCGGACTCGGCAAGACCGCGGTCGCGCTCCGCGTCATCGCCGAGACGTTGCGCCGGCATCCCACCCGCTCGGTCCTCCTCATGGCGCCGACGCGGCCGCTCGTCGTCCAGCACGGCAAGACCCTCGCCGAGGCGCTCCTCGCCCCGCCCCCGGTCGTTCTCACGGGGGAGGTCGGGCCGAGCGAGCGATCGGAGCGACTCCGCCCGCCCCAGGTGATCGTGGCGACCCCGCAGGTCGTCGCGAACGACCTCGCGCGGGGCGACTTCCCGCTCGATTCGCTCGCGCTCCTCGTCGTCGACGAGGCCCACCGGGCGGTCGGCGACTACCCGTACGTCGCGATCGGGCGCGCGAACGCGGCCGGGCCCCGGGTCCGGGTCCTCGCGATGACGGCCTCTCCGGGGGCCCGCGCGGCGACGATCCGGGAGGTCTGGGCGAACCTCGGGATCGAGCACGTCGAGTACCGCACGGCGGAGGACCCCGACGTCGCGCCGTACGCCCACGGGATCGGCGTCGAGCCGGTCGAGGTCGAGGTCCCCGCCGAGGTCCAGCACCTCGCCGTCCGGCTCCGCACTGCGCTCCGGGGCCACACGGACCGGCTCGTCGCCCTCGGGCGTCTCCCGGCGGGGGCGAGCGGCCGTCGGCCGTTGCTCGACGCCGGAGCGCGCCTTCACGGTGAGCTCGCCGCGGTCCGGGCGCGGCACGAACCCGGCTCGGCGGGCCTCTGGGCCGCCGTCACGGCCCAGGCGGCGGCGATGAAGGCCGCTCACGCGCTCGAGCTCGTCGAGACGCAGGGGGTGGAGGCGCTCCGGGCGTTCCTCGGGCGCCAGCACGAAATGCGCGCCTCCCCGGCGCTCCGGGCGTTCCTCGGGGACCCGGAGATCGTCGAGGTCGAGGCCCGGCTCCGCGGCCTCGCGATCGAGCACCCGAAGGTCGAGAGGACCGTCGCGATCGTCCGCGAGCAGCTCGCCCGGGCTCCCGAGTCCCGTGTGATCGTGTTCACTCAGTACCGCCAGACCGCCGACGTCCTCCTCCGCGAGCTCACGGCGGCCGGGGACCCCCACGTCCGCCCCGCCCGATTCGTGGGCCAGGGCACGCACGGGGAGGACGTCGGGATGAACCAGCGCGAACAGGTCGCCCGCCTCGAGGAGTTCCGATCGGGGACGATCAACTGCCTCGTCGCGACCTCGGTCGCGGAGGAGGGGCTCGACGTGCCGAGCACCGACCTCGTGGTGTTCTACGAGCCCGTCCCCGACGTCATCCGCTCGATCCAGCGGCGGGGCCGCACCGGGAGGGCCCGGTCCGGGCGCGTCGTCGTCCTCGTCGCGTCCGGAACGCGGGACGTCGGCCTGCAGCGGTCGGCCTCCCGGAAGGAGCGGCGCATGCACGAGATGCTCGAGGCGATCGAGGAGGAGGCCCGGCGCGGCGCCGTCCGGCCCCCGCCGGTCCACGTCGTCCAGCGCTCCCTGGAGGAGTTCCCCGGGGCGCCGTAGGACGGCTCAGCGCCCGGTGCTGCCGAACCCGCCCCGGCGGCTCGCCCTCGGCGCGACGCGGCCCTCGCGGAAGACGGTCGGCCGGTCGGCGGCGAGCCGGACCTGTCCGATCCGGTCGCCGGCACGGATCTCGTAGCTCCCGGTGAAGAGATACGTCAGCGGCACCCGGATCTCACCGGAATAATCGCGGTCGATCGTGCCGGGCGCGTTGACCATCAGGACCCCCCGCGTCGCGAGCCCGCTGCGCGGGCGGACCTCGAGGAACGTGCCGGCGGGCGCCCGCATCCTCACCCCGGTACGGACGAGGGTCACCGCCCGCCGCGTCAGCCGGACGGACTCGGCCGCCGCGAGGTCGAAGCAGGCGGAGCCCGACGTCGCCCGGGCCGGAAGGGGCAGGGCCGGCGCGCCCTCGACCCGCTCGACGACGACCCGGCCGGGAGCGCGCGCCATCCGGGGCCCCGACGATTTCTCGGACTTCTACCCTTCGGGCTCGGCGGCCGTCCCGGGCGGTCCCGGGGGTTCGGCGGCGAGGTAGCGCCCCACGAGCGTCCGCTCGGCCCGGCGGAGCATCTTGCCGAGCGCCGGGGGACTCTGCCCGGTCAACCGGGCGAGCCGGGCGAGCGTGATGCGCCGAGGGATCGCGTAGTGGCCGAGGGTCCAGGCCCGGGCGAGGACCTCCCGCTGCCGAGGCGTGAGCTCCCCTCCGCCCGGCTCGTCGAACGACGGCCGGCGGGACGTTCGCAGGACCCGGTAGGTGAGCCCCATCCGTCCGAGCCGCTCGAGGACCCGCCGGAGCGCCCGCTCCTCGGCGCGGAACGTCGCGATCGTGCGCTCCGGGCCGAGGCGGAACGGCGCGGTCGGGACGATGTCGCCCCCGGCGACGTCGATGAGGGCCCTCAGACCGGGAGGATTGCGCTGCCGGACGAAGAGGAGGTAGTCCCGGGTCCGCGGGCGACGCTCGACGAGCTCGAAGCCGGCGAGCCCGTAGAGCCGGCGGATCCGACGGGATTCGCGCTCGAGCTCGGCCGCGGTGCGCAGAGCCCCCCGGCGCCGCAGTCGGAGGAGCTGGAGCCGGGAGCCCCGTTCGAGCCGAAGGGTCTCGAGGAGTTCGACCTCCTCGTACCGGTCGAAGAAGCGCGCCGGGATCACGCCGAGCGCGGTGAGGTCGGCGGTCGCGAGCTCGAGGGTGACGGTCCGCATCGTCGGCCGGAGGTTCCCGGGTGAACCCGCTTAACGCGCCGTCCCGCCTTAATAGGGCGCCCGGCTCCGAGCGCGGGATGGCGTTCCGGTCCCTCGGGGCGTTCCTCGACGAGCTCGAGTCCGCGGGGGACCTCCTGCGGGTCCACGGGCCGGTGAGCCGCGACCTCGAGCTCACGGAGATCGCCCGTCGGACGATCGCGCGGGACGGGCCGGCGCTCCTCTTCGAGAACGTCGTCGGGGCGGAGATGCCGGTGGCGATGAACGTCCTCGGATCGACCCGGCGGATCGCCCGGGCGCTCGGCGTGGAGGACCTCGGCGCGACGGCCGTGCGCATCGGTGAGCTCGCCCGCCTGCGGCCCCCGGCGGGGATCGGCGCCGCCCTCCGCGACCTCGGGGGCACCCTCGACCTCCTTAAGACCGTCCGGTCGCTCGGCCCGACGCGCGTCACGAGCGCGCCCTGCCAGGAGGCGTCGACCGACCGCGTCGACCTCGATCGCCTCCCGATCGCGCGCTGCTGGCCCAGCGATGGCGGGCGCACGATCACCTTCCCGATCGTCGTGACGAAGGACCCGGAGACCGGCGAGCCCCACACGGGGATCTACCGTCTCCAGCAGTACGGGCCCGACACGCTCGGCTTCCACGCCCAGCTCCACCGGGTCGGGCGATCGAACCTCGCGAAGTGGGCGGCGCGCGGCGAGAGGATGCCGGTCGCCGTCGCGATCGGCGCCGACCCCGCCACCCTCCTCGCCGGCCTCGCCCCGGTTCCCGAGGGCGTCTCGAACTTCGTCTTCGCGAGCTTCCTGCGCTCGGAGCCCCTCGCCCTCGTCCGGGCCCGGACGGTCGACCTCGAGGTGCCGGCGGAGTCGGAGATCGTGCTCGAGGGGTACGTCGATCCGAAGGAGGAGAGGGTCGAGGGACCGTTCGGCGACCACACCGGCTACTACTCCGCGCCCGAGCCGTTCCCGGTCCTCCACGTCACGCATCTCACCCGTCGGGCCCGCCCGGTCTACCTCCACACCGTCACCGGGAAGCCGCCGACGGAGGACGCCGTGCTCGGCAAGGCGGTCGAGCGGATCTTCCTCCCGGTCGTCCGCCTCCTCCTCCCCGAGATCGTCGAGATGAACCTCCCCGTCGAGGGGCTGTTCATCAACGTCGGGATCGTGGCGATCCAGAAGCGATACCCCGGCCAGGCCCGGAAGGTCATGCACGCCCTCTGGGGGCTCGGCCAGATGATGTTCACCCGCTACCTCGTCGTCGTCGACGAGGACGTCGACGTCCACGACCTCTCGGAGGTCCTCTACCGCGTCGGTCTGCAGGCCGACCCCGCCCGGGACCTCGAGATCGTCGAGGGCCCCGTGGACCAGCTCTCGATCTCGAACGCGCTGCCGAACCTGGGGGGCAAGATCGGGATCGACGCGACGCGGAAGGGACCGAGGGACGGTTTCCCGAGGCCGTGGCCGGAGGAGATCCGCGCGGACGCCGCGACGGTGGCGCGGATCGACGCGCTCGCCCGGTCCGAGCCGGGCCTCGCGCGGCTCTGGGGCCGCCCGCCAACGTGACGGCGCGGACCGGATCGGCCTTCACGCCCCGGGAGCTCGGTCGCTTCCTCGAGATCCAGAACCTCGGGCTCAATCTCTCCTTCGCGCTCGCCTTCCTCCTGATCGCGGCGCGGGGATGGCCCCCGTGGTGGCCCGTCCTCCTCGCCGTCGTCGCGTTCGTCGGCGCGCGCAACGCCGGTCACGCCTTCAACCGCTGGACCGATCGCGAGCTCGACCGCGCGAACCCGCGGACCCAGGACCGGGCCCTCGTCACCGGGCGCCTCTCCGGGCGCGGCGCGCTCCTCCTCACCGCCGTCAACGCCGCCGCGCTCCTCGGCGCCGCCGCCCTCCTGAACCCGCTCGCCCTCCTCCTCGCCCCGGTGGCCCTCGCGCTCGTCCTCGGCTACAGTGCCACCAAGCGGTGGGGCTGGGGCACGACGCTCCTCCTCGGGCTCGTCGAGGCGATCACGCCGGCCGGGGCGTTCGTGGCGATCCGCGCGAGCCTGCCGCCGGACGCCGGGCTCGCCGTCCTCGGGGTCTTCCTGTGGGGGACGGCGTTCGAGACGGTCCATAGCCTCGCCGATCTCGCCTCCGACCGGCGGCAGGGACTGCCCTCGCTCCCCGCCCGGATCGGGGAGGAGGCCTCCCGTCGGCTCGTGCCGGCGTTGCACGCCCTCGCGCTGGGCGCGTTCGCGGCCCTCGGGGTGTACGACCGGCTGACGGCGCCGTACTTCGTGGGGCTCGGAGCGATGGCGGTCCTCGCCGCGGACGCCGACCGCCGGCTGGGCGGCCTCGGGGGGTCGGCCGCCGCCCCGTTCCGCCGGCACATGCTGATGGCGTCCGTCTTCCTCGTCGGGACCGCGGTGGCGATCCTCCTTCCGGGCATCGGGCCATGGCCCGGTTAGGTCCGGCGTCCGCCCACCGTCGGAACCCGGCGCGCCGGTCCGAGCCGGCGGCCACCAGCTATTTCTGCCGCGACCCGGTCCGACGGCCCGGTTCCCCATGACCCAGGTGATGATCGGCCTCTCGGCGCGCGACGACGCGACGACGAACGCGATCTGGCGGCTCGCCAAGCGCAACCTCAACCCCGCCGTGCGGCGGCGGATGGGCTGGCGCGGGCGCTCGAGCTTCCTTCGCCAGCTCATCCTCTACGGGTTCGAGAAGGCGAGCGAGGACCCGGTCGCCTTCCTGAGGGACGTCCGGGAGGCGCACGATCCGCTCATCGGGTCGAAGGGCCGCAGCGAGGGCGGCGCGGATCGGCGAGAGGCGCTCGTCCCCCGGTGGGAGGCGGTCTTCCCGAACCCCCCCGCGGCGCCGCGCGGTCGGAAGGCCCGGTCCGCCTAGCGCGCTCGCCCGTCGTCCCCCCGGCCGGTCGGTCGCTCGAGTCCCGTGACGCGCATCGTCCAGCATCTCGATGGCCTCGCCCTCGCCGGGACGGCCACGATCGGCCCGATCGCCCTTTCGGTCCCGGCGCTCCTCCTCGCCGCGCCGGCGAGCGCCCCGGAGGGACGGCCCGCGGTCGGCCCGCTCCTCACGTCGGCCGGGGGGGCGGAAGCCGGCCGTCGACGGCTGCGGATCGCCGAGGGCGCGGCCGTGCTCGACCTCGACTACGCGATCCCGACGCCGGAGTCGACCTCCGCCGCGAGCGAGCCGATCCGGGCCGCGCCGGGGGTGGCGCTCGTCCACTGGCCGCTCTCCGAGCCGGGTTGGACCTCCCTCCTCGCCGAGCGACCCGGGCTCGTCATCCTGGGGAACGCCCGCTTCCTGTTCGCCGAGGCCGAGCCGCTCGTCCGGGCGGTCGGGGAGGTCCGCGCCCGGCTCGGCGCCGCCCCCCTCCTCTGGGCCCCGAGGGTCGCCCGCCCCTCGAGGGTCGCTCTCCTGGCCTACCTCGGCGTCGACCTCCTCGATACGACGGAGGCGATCGCCCGGGCGGCGGAGGGGGAGTTCGCGGACGCTGCGCTCGGCGCCATCGACGGCGCCGCGGCCTCGGCCGAGGCGCTGTGTCCGTGTCCCGCCTGCCGCGCGGGGGAGGACCCGCGGACCGGGCGGCACGCGGAGTGGGCCGTCGTCCAGGAGGTTCGGCGGGCGCGCGCCGCGATCCGCGAGGGTCGGCTCCGCGAGCTCGTCGAGGCGCGGCTCACGTCCGAGCCGGTCCTCGCCGAGCTCCTTCGCTACGCCGATCGGGACCTCGTGGGTCCCCTCGACGAGCGCTCGCCGGTGGCCTCCACGGCCCTGCGGACCTACGTCCTCCGCGAGTCGTTCCGGCGGCCCGAGGTGCGCCGGTTCCGGGGGCGATTTCTCGAGCGCTACCGCCCGCCGCCCTCCAAGGAGGTGCTGCTCCTCGTACCCTGCTCGCAAACGAAGCCGTACCGGAACTCTCCGTCCCACCGGCGGATCGTCGGCGCCCTCGAGGAGCTTCCCAACCGAGCGCGGCTGCACCTCGTCTCGGTGACCTCCCCCCTCGGCCTCGTGCCGCGCGAGCTCGAGGACGTCCCCCCGGCGCGCCACTACGACATCCCGGTCACCGGGGATTGGGACGAGGCGGAGCGCGCCGCGGTCGGCGCGGCCCTCTCCCATCTGCTCGCGACCGGACGTTACGGGGCCGTCCTCGTGCACCTCGACCCGGAGGAGTACGGTTTCCTGCGCCCGACGCTGTCGGCCTCGCCGAACGTCCGGTGGACCGTGGTCGACGGCCGGGCGACCTCCGCCCCTTCGCTCGGCGCGCTCCGCGCGGCCGCCCTCGAGACGCTCGGCCCCCTCGCTCCGGTCCCGGGCGGCGCCCTCACGGTGGTGAAGGAGGAGCTCGAGGCGCTCGCCGGTTACCAGTTCGGCCCCGGGCCGGCCTCGCGGCTCTTCGCGCCTCCGGTGCGCCTGCAGGGCCGTCCCTGGTTCCAGCGCCTGCTCGACGTCGGGGGGCAGGACCTCGCGAGCTGGCGGGAGGCACGGGGTCTCTTCCACCTCGCCCTCGGCGGCGCGCGGCGGTGGGGTCCGTCCTCACCCTACGACGTGGAGGTCCGCGAGGACCTCCCGCTCCGGGGCGACCTCTTCACGCCGGGGGTGGCGGCCGCTTCCCCCGCGATCCGGTCGGGGGACGCCGTTCGGCTCGTCCGGGGCGGGGAGCTGCTCGGTGTGGGCGAGGCGGCGCTCCCCGGCGCGCTCATGACCGAGCTCCCGCGGGGGATCGCCGTGTACGGGCGCCACCGCGTCCGGGTGTCGGGGGCATCGGAGGCGACCGATACGGCCATGGCTTCGGACACCGATCCCGCCCCGGGCCGGTCGTCTAGCGGTTAGGACGTCGCGCTTACAACGCGGAGATCGGCGGTTCGAATCCGCCCCGGCCCAGGCGACCGCCCGAGGGGGCCGGGTCCTCCCCGCGCCGGCACCCACCCCCGATGGACCTCCCTCCATCGTCGGGTGTTACGGGCCCCGGAGCGACGGGTCGAACCGGTCCGAGCTCGCTCGGCGGCAGGTCCTCGACTCGCCCCGCTCCGCCGATCCCTCCCCGGCGAGATCCGGGTCCGGCGCCGCTGGCCTCGGCGGGCGCTGTCGGATGGGCCGCGCGCGATCGCTCGCAAGGGGCCGGCGGTCGTCAGACATTTAATCAACGCGGCCTCTGCCCGAGCGCATGATCCGACGGCGGGTCGGGCCCGGCGGGCGGCCCGCCCGAGTCGCCGCGTCCCTCGTTCTGTTCGCGATCGTGAGCCTCGCCCCGGCTCTGCCGATGGTCGGAGGGTCCCGTGCGGTGGCCGCCGCCCCGTCCCCCCTCGCCACGTCGACGCCGTTCCCCCACCGGGCCGGGGGTCGCCCGGGCACCGGCGGATTCACCCCGGCGGCCGCCCACTCTCTCGAGGTCACGGCCTCCAACAATTCGACCCTGCAAGGGGATGTCGTGCGATTCACCGCGACGACCCCCGCGGGCTTTTCGGCGGCCAATTACACTTGGGTCTTCGGGGACGGGACCGAGTTCGTCACGACGGGCCATTCGGCCACGCACGCCTACGAGAACCCCGGCATCTACCTCGTCTACGTCCGCGCGACGGCCTCGAACGGCACGGTGGTCGACAACCTCGACGGCCTCCTGCCGTTCGACGTGCCGGCGTCGTACATCTCCGATCCGGACGGTACGAGGGCCCTCCTGGATGGCCTCGTCCAGCAGAACTCCACGACCAACCGGAGCGCCGCCGGGAACATCGCCCCCTCGGGCCTCGTCCTCGTCAGCGACTGGATCGATGCGGGCCCGAGCCTCCCGTCCTGGGGGGAGCGGACGCCGTTCTATTCGGTCTCCTCGAACGCGGCACCGTACACGATCCTGTCGACGCCCGTCGTCGGGACCGACACCATCGACGCCGAGGCGGTCTACTTCTCCGCCGCCACGCCGCTCGGCTCCTACGACCTCAACTTCAGCGACACGACGGCCGGTGGGACCGGGCTTTCGACCGAGACGGCGACGAGCAACTTCACCTTCACGATCATCGTCGCTCCCACGTCGGCGGTCGTCACGTCGACGCTGCCGACCTCGCCGCACCCGGGGCTCCTCAACGTCTACATGACCGGCTCGCCGCCGCAACTCCTCAGCGCCGATCCGGCGTGGGAGTACGACGGCGTGAGCGGGACGCTCGATGACAGCGTCTACCAGACGCTCATCGCCGCCAACGGTTCCCAGGGCGGTCCGGAACCCTCGGACTTCGTGCCCGACCTGGCCACCTGCGTTCCGGGGCCGCAGTGCCAGGCGATGTACGGGACGACGCTGACCGCGTCGAACGGGGACGTGACGTTCGTCATCGATCCGAACGCGACGTTCTACAACGTGACGACCGGCGCCCACTACCCGGTCACGCCGGACGACGTGGCGTTCTCGATCGTCCGGAGCTGCCTACTGACCGACGCGCCGTACCTCGCGCACGGGACCTGGCTGCTCTGCCAGGCCCTGCTGCCCACGGGGAACGGCTCCTGGGACGGCGGGCTCCACGCCCCCTACAACAGCACGCCGGAACGGCTGCTCGACGCGATCACGGTGAACGACTCGAGCTACTGTACGCTCGAGATGATGAACGGAGCCGGCGGGGCGGGGTGCGTGACGCTGCACACGGCGCTCTCGGGCCAGTCGTGGCCCGAGATCCTCGAATTCGTCGCCACGCCGTGGGCCGCGAGCATCCTGAGCTGTCGGTGGGCGATCGCCGAAGGGTTCGGCCTCCCGGGGTGGGGGGTCGGCGGGGGGTGCGCCCCGCCGAGCACCGTGCCGTCACCGACCGCCTGGGATGCCGCGGAGCTGTCACAGAGCCAGAACGAGAGCAACGCAACGAACGGCCCGACCTATCCGGCCACGCTGCACGCCGTCGGCAGCGGACCGTACGACCTCGCCGCCGTCGGACCCGGGGGGAGCTCCTTCACGTTGGCCGCGAGCCCCTACTGGGGAGGAACGACCTGCTCCGGGGGCCTGCGCGAGGGATGCCTCCCGAGCGCGACGGACGGGAACACCCCGGACTACTATGCCAAGGTCAACGTCTACCTGAACGGAACGACCGCCAATCAGACCGAGGCCGTCCTCAACGGAACGGCCGATATCGCCGGCGTCGTGACGCCGTTCTCGCCCGCCTTCCTCGCCGACGGCCTTCAGAAGGGCCGCCTGCAGGTCCTCGACACCCCGTCGATCACCACGTTCCTCGGCGCGTTCAACATGGACATCAACCTCTCGGAGGCGGCCGATTGGACGGGCTCGGGCCTGCCGGCCATTCCGTCGGGGCTCATGACCGACCTCAATTTCCGCCAGTTCCTCATCCACAGCTTCCCGACGTCCGACCTCACCGCGTCCTGCGTCGTCGATGGTCTGCAGGTCTGTTTCGAGTCGGGAGGGGTGATCCCGGACTACATGTCGCCGTTCGACCCCGGCAACATCTCCTGGTACTTCGGGGATCCGGATACCGATCCCTCCGACGTGGGCGGCGCGGCCTGGTGGTGGAACCAGACGGCGAACGACGACCTCGACGGGCGGGTGTGCAACACGACCTCGCCGTGCGTCTTCCCCATGGTCGCACAGAACGGGAGCGGTCTCCCGGCGCTCTTCGCCGATTGGGCGTACTGGATCTCCGGCATCTCCGACGGGGCGGTCCAGCCGACGGTCGTCGTGGTCACGAACGGATCGGAGGTGGATCAGTTCTACGACCAGGTGTTCGACGGGGACAACGGCGGGAACGGGCTCCCGCTCTACGACGCGGGGTGGGCCCCGGATTACTTCGATCCGTCGGACTACACGTTCGCCTACTACCCCGAACAGAACAGCTCGGGGATCCTGTCCGGCGGCGGATTCTACGGGGAGGGCGACGGTTACGACGCGCTGACCGGGAACGCGAGCTTCGACGGGGCCTGCGCGGGTCCGTCCTCCGACCCGATCGTCACGATGTCCTGCCAGGGGACGGCGCTCGACGACCTCGAGGCCCTCGTCGCCCGGGCCGACTCCTGCTCGCTCCCGGCGTGCGGTACGGCGCAGCGGGCGCTCCTGTACAACATGGCCGAGAACATCGCGAACGGCCTCGGCCTCTACGAGAACCTGGGCCAGGAGTCCACCCTGTACGCCGTCGCGCCCTGGATCGACGCCACCACCCTCGACCGCAGCCCGCTCGCCTCGGGCGGCTTCCTTCCCCTCTACGAGATCGCGCCCCGGGGCGCCGTACCGACCGGCTTTCCCCTCGTGGTCGGGCCGGTCTCGGATCCCCCGCTCGCGGCGAGCGGCGGCACCCCCCCGCTCCCCCGGGGCGGTGACGCGGCGTCGCCGATCACCATCGAGGCCGGCGAGACCGTCGTCTTCACGGTGATCGCCGCCGGGGGATCGGGTGTCTACCACTTCCGCTGGCTCGGGCTGCCGGCGGGCTGCGCGACCGAGAGCGCTCCCTTCATCGTCTGCCTCCCCAGCGCGAACGGGACGACCTCGGTGAGCGTGGCCGTCAACGACACCGCCGGGGCAGGGGCGCTCGCACCGGGCCTCTCGATCGCGGTGGTCCCCCGTCTCGCGATCAGCGCGTTCAACATCACTCCGGGCTCGGTGGCGGCCGGATCGGAGATCGTCGTCACCGTGGGGCTGTCGGGGGGGATCCCGCCGTTCAACTACACCTACCTCGGACTGCCGGCGGGCTGCCCGAGCGAGAATACGACCCCCCTCGTCTGCGCCCCGAACGCCACCGGGAACTTCGCGCCCGTCGTGGAGGTCACCGATAGCGCCGGCATCGAGGCCGTGGCCGACACGCTCCTCTCGGTCACCGCGGCCTCGTCGTCCTCGACCCCGCCGGGAGGTGGCTCGAACTCGTCGCAT
The DNA here is from genome assembly GCA_030039825.1 of Thermoplasmata archaeon. GTDB lineage: Archaea > Thermoplasmatota > Thermoplasmata > Lutacidiplasmatales > UBA184 > Lutacidiplasma. The sequence goes on along the minus strand of JASHUV010000071.1, from coordinate 81 downwards.
CCGCCGCCGGGGAACTCCTCTCCCCGGGGGGGAGGGGGCGGCATCGGGACGACGCTCCTCCTCGCCGCGTTCGTCGCGGGG
>JASHUV010000070.1 GCA_030039825.1 Thermoplasmata archaeon | reverse complement strand
CCGACAGCTCCGCTACAAGGCGGAGGCGCGGGGCGTGCCCATCGTCTGGGTCGACCCCGCCTACACTTCCCGCTCCTGCCCGGTATGTGGCGCGATCTCGGAACGCCGAAGAAGGGTGGGAACGGTGTTCGTCTGTCGGACGTGCTCCTGGCGGTGTGACCGTCAGGTGAACGCGGGACTGAACATCGGGCGAACCGCCCTGGTGGAGCTCTCCCAAGGAGCGTCGAAGCCAGGGCTCGGGGGTCTCGTGCTGGACCCCGACGCCCTGGCTGATGATGGGATGACGCTCCTCTACCCCCGGGTCGCTCCGGGTGGCACGGGCGGACCGGACGGTCAGGGAGGGTCAGAGTCTCGGGCGCGACAACGCCCGAGGTTTTGATTCAAAGCCTTCGCGGAGGCTCGCCGTGCCCCCGTCGAGGTGGGACCTTATCAGGGGGGAGCGCGCAACGAGCTCGTCGAGCGGGGGCGTTCGAGCGCGTGCTGGGCACCGGGGGCCCCTTCACCGACGCCGAGGTCGCGGTCCTCCTGGTCGGGCTGGGGATCGGGGCGATCGCCGACTGGCGCGCGCGCGAGGTCACCGATCACCTCTGGCAAGCGATGGCCACGCTCGGCGTCGCTCTCGGCGCGATCGCGCTCGCCCCCGAGGGGCTCCGGACGGTCGCCCTGTGGCTCGTCGTCGGGGCGCTCGCGCTCGAACAGCTGTTCCCCTGGGACCTCGCGCTCGAGCCGGTGAACGAACGCCTCCCTGACCTCCTCGAGCTCGGCGCGTTCCTCGCCGTCGGCCTCCTTCTCGCGGCGGCCGCGTTCGGCGCGGGGGTCGGACCCGGCGGGATCCCGACGGCGGTCGCGGCGGGGTTCGCGGGGATCGTCCTCGCCCGGGTCCTGTTCGAGCTCCGGGTCCTCTACGGCGGGGCCGACGCGAAGGCCCTCATCGCCACCGCCGTCATCGTGCCGGTGCTGACGGTCGCCGTCCTCCCCCTTCCGGGGACCGCCGGGACGATCCTCGCGCTCTATCCCTTTCCGCTGACGCTCCTGATGGACGCAGCGCTGATGGCGCTCGCCGCACCGATCGCCCTCGCGGTCCGGAACGCGCGCCGGGGGGAGTTCCGGGGGCTCCGCGGGTTCACGACCTACTCGATCCCGGTGAGCGAACTCCCGGATCACTTCGCCTGGCTCAAGGAACCGGCCCCGACCGATGCCGAGGCGGAGGAGGAACCCGAGACGACCGAGGAGGATCGGGCGCTGAGGGAGCGCCAACGCGACCGGCTCCTCGCCGAGCATGTCGACCGCGCGTGGGTCTCCCCGCAGATCCCCTTCCTCGTCCTCCTGTTCGCCGGAGGGATCCTCGCCGTCATCGCCGGCAACCTCATCTTCGACCTCGTCGCCCTTTTGTAGGGCCGCCGGCCGGCCCCCTCGCCCTTCGCCCCCGCCCTCATCCTTAAGCTCCCGACCTCGCTCCTGAGGTCCGAATGCCGGCCCCCGTCCGCGAGGCCCCCATCCGCGTCCTGATCGCGAAGCCGGGCCTCGACGGCCACGACCGGGGGGCCAAGGTCGTCGCTCGCGCCCTCCGTGACGCCGGGATGGAGGTGATCTACGCCGGGCTCCGACAGACGCCCGAGGAGATCGTCGAGGCGGCGATCGAGGAGGACGTGGACCTGATCGGTCTGTCGATCCTCTCCGGCGCCCACATGGCCCTCTTCCCGAAGGTCATGACGCTCCTCAAGCGGCGCCGAGCCACCGACATCCCGGTCTTCGCCGGCGGGATCATCCCCGACGAGGACGCCGCCCGGCTCCGCCGGCTCGGCCTCAAGGCCGTCTTCGGCCCGGGCACCTCGCTCGAGCAGATCGTGACCACGGCCCGGGGGATCGCCCGCCGGCGGGCATGAACGGCCCGCCGCCCCTGACCCCGGCGGCGCGCCGGATCCTCGCGAAGGACCGGGCGACCCTCGCCCGGGTCATCTCCGCGGTCGAGAACCGGGACCCCGCCATCGTCCCCACGCTCCGCGCGCTCTTCCCGAGGGCCGGTCCGGCCCGGATCATCGGCATTACCGGGCCGCTCGGGGTCGGCAAGTCCTCGGTGATCAACGCCCTCCTCGCCCACCTGCGCGGCCTCGGCCGGTCCGTCGGCATCATCGCCGTCGATCCGTCGAGCCCCTTCACGGGGGGCTCCGTCCTCGGCGACCGGATCCGTCTCGAGCGGCGCCCCGGGGACCCGGGGGTGTTCATCCGCTCGATGGCGAGCCGCGGGCATGCGGGCGGCGTCGCCGCCGCGACGCTCGAGGTCACGCGGCTCCTCGCGGCGTTCGGCATGGACATCGTGCTCGTCGAGACCGTCGGGTCCGGACAGGTCGACGTCGCGATCCGGGAGATCGCCTCGACCTCGGTGGTCGTCCTGGTCCCTCACCTCGGTGACGAGGTGCAGACACTCAAGGCCGGCCTCTTCGAGATCGCCGACGTCTTCTGCGTCAACAAGGCCGACCTCCCCGGCGCCGACCTCGCCGCCAAGGACCTGCGCGAGCTCGTCAGCCTCGCCGCCTCTCGCGAGGGATGGCGCCCGAGGATCGTCACGGCGAGCGCCCGCGAGGGCCGCGGGATCGGCGAGCTCTGGGCGGCGATCGAGGCCCACGAGGGCTACCTCGACGCGGGCGAAGCGCGGGCGCTCGCCGAGCGGCGGCGCATCTCGGCCGAGCTCCTCGGGCTCGTCACGGAACGGGTGGAGAGGGAGGTCGCCGAGGCGCTGGCGAGCGATCCCGCGGTCGGTCAGCTCCTCGACCGGATCGTGCGCCGCGAGATCGATCCCCACACCGCCGCCGCCGAGCTCGCCCCGCCGGCGCGACGCCGGTCCCGCCGTCGATGACGCTCGGCGCGGCGGCGGCCCTCGGGATCGGCCTCGTCGTCGCCGTCGTCGCCACGATCTACTTCGTCTTCGCCTCCTTCGTCTTCGGGGCCGGCTACCAGCCGACGCCCCGCACGGTCGTCGCGGCCATGCTCGCCGCGGCGGACGTCGGGCCGACCGACCGGCTCGTCGATCTCGGCGCGGGAACCGGAGCCATCCTCTTCCGGGCCGCCCGTCAGCGCGGGGCTCACGTCGTGGGCGTGGAGGTCGAGCCGATCCGCATGCTCGTGCTGGCGCTCCGCCGGGCGGTCGGGGGCCCCGCGGACCGTGTCGCGCTCGTCTGGGGGGACCTCTTCGGCGTCGATCTCCGGTCGGCGACCGTCGTCACCTGCTTCCTCTGGCCGGGCGCGATGCGGCGCCTCCGGCCGATCTTCGAGGCCCAGCTGGCACCGGGAGCGCGGGTCGTGAGCCACTGGCACGAGGTGCCGGGATGGACGGCCGAGTCGGTCGATCGACCCCACCACGTCTACCTCTACCGCTGGGCGGGAGGCCCCCCGGCGGCCGGGGCCGACGGTCCGGCGAGCTAGAGTCCGTGGAACTTGATCCAGAGCGCGGCGCCGACCGCCAGGACGCCGACGATCACCACGAGACCGGCGATCCAGCCGATGTACGGGTTGCCCTCATCCTCGAACGGGGACGGGGGGGTGGCGTGGGCGGCCGACATCGGTCCGAACACGACCCTCCGGGTTTATCCGACACCGGTCCGGACCGGCCGGCTCACGAGGCCGGGGCGGCGTTGACGTAGAACCAACCGTACATCCCGTGAGCGTACTCGCCGGGCACCTCGGAGATGTACTGGAACGTCCCCGGCCGATCGACGACGAAGTGGAAGCGGACGGCCGGGCTGCCCGGGGCGATCCCGGTGAAGCGCGCGCCGTTCGAGAACCCGGCGCCGGCGAACGTCGGAAGTCCGCTCGCGTTCGTCGAGTTCCCGGTGTAGGCGACGAGCACCCAGCTGTGGTTCGTCCCGGCCGAGGCCGCGACCGAGAAGGCGACGTTGACGGTGCTCCCCTGGGCGACCTGCACGCAGGGCCCCGGCGAGCTCCCGTTGAAGTTGAGTCCGGAGTTGGCGGTCCCCGCCCCCGCGACGAAGCTCAGGTTGAACGTTCCGAGCGCCCCGCGGCCCTCGCAGTCCAGCGGGGCCGGGGCGGCGACGTTCCCCGGGTAGGTCCCGACGACCCCGGTCCCGATCTTGCCGGTGATGCCGAGATAGCCGAGCACCGACGCGCCGACGACGGCGACGACGACGAGGATCACGAAGAACGGGGAGAGCGGCGACGCGGACTTCGAGGGGGCGGCGGGCGACGCCATCGGTGGGCGCGTTGCCGCCGGCCCTTTTCTCCCGTTCGTTCGTGTTCGGGGGGCCAACCGGAGGGTTCCGCGCGGCGGGGGCGGCGCACGAGCTCGACCCGGACGTCGGCGCCGCCTCCCCCGGGAAGCTCCCGCGGCTTGGGCGCCTCCCGCCCCGGAGGTTTCTTATCTCAGCCCGTTGACCCCCGCCCATGCCCGCTGACCGGTCCCGGCGGTACCTCGCGGAGTTCCTCGGCACGTTCGCCCTCCTGTTCGTCGGAGGGGGATCGGCGGTCTTCACGCTCGGCTACGGGGCGTTCGAGCCGGCGGCGCGGGTCGTGATCGTCTCGCTGACCTTCGGTCTCGTCCTGGCGGCGCTCGCCTACCTCTTCGGCGACATCTCCGGAGGCCACTTCAATCCCGCCGTGACCGTGGGCATGGCGGTCAACGGCCGTTTGCCGTGGCGGGAGGTCGTACCGTACGTCGTCACGCAGGTCCTGGGCGCCATCACCGGCATCGGGGTGGTCGCCGGGATCGCCTCCGGCAACTCGACCTTCTCCCCGACCGCCCAGGCGAGCGGGCTCGGATCGCAGTGCTACGCGTGGACCGGGACCGCCCCGGCCGGGTGCGGGTTCTCTCCGGAGGCCGTCTTCCTGCTCGAGTTCGCGCTCGCCTTCGTCTTCTTGCTCGTCATCCTCCGGACCACGCGGGCGGAGAGCGGCGCGAAGAACCTCGCCCCCCTCGCGATCGGCTTCACGCTCCTCGTCGGGAACCTCCTCGCGATCCCGGTCGACGGCGCCTCGATGAACCCCGTTCGGAGCTTCGCCCCCGCGCTCGTCGCCGCCGGTTGGAACTGGAGCTCGGCGGGCTGGGCGCTCAAGGAGTCGTGGATCTTCTGGGTCGCGCCGATCGCCGGGGCCATCGTGGCCGCCCTCGTGGAGCGCTGGCTGAGCGCCTCGACGGCGTCGACGTCGAACTGACGGCCCGGTTGGCGGCCGCCGAGCCCGTCTACCCGCTCGCGTCCTTCGCCGGCGGGGCGGGCGCCTTCGCCTTGGCGCCCGACGCGCCCTTCGCGGGAGCCGGGGTCGTGCCCCCGCCGCCCGCGGCGGGCGTCACGTACTCCTCGACGATGTGGATCGCCTTCGGGGTGAGGTGCGCGCGCAACTGCTCGATGAGCCGCGGCTTCGCCACGGCCCAGGAAAGGTCGAACTTCGTCCGCTCGGGGACCTTGAGGGTCACGATGCCCTCCTTGACGCTGACGTCGAAGTCCTTCCCGTGGCCGTAGGTGAGCTCGACGACGGCGCGGGCCCGGTCGACGGCCCCGTCGATGAGCTTGAGCGGCTTCAGCTCCGCCCGGATCCGACGGCCCGCCAGCTCCGGGTTGAAGTCGACGCGGATGCGCCCCGCCGTGAGCGTGACGACGCGGCCGCGTCGTCCCCGGATCGTGAGGACCGTGCCGAGCCCGAGCTCGGCGTCCTCCTTGCGCATCTCGGGGAGGCGGGCGATCTCGTTGCGGCTGAAGAGCTCGATCAGCTTCGGATCGCGCTCGCCGAACGCCTCGGCCGGCGCGAACTCCTTCTTCACGACCTCGCCGACCTTCGCACCGACGAGCGAGTCCTCGATCCCCTTCGGGAAGTACTCCCCACCGACGAGGTGGGGGCGGGGCTCGAGGGTCTGGCCCTCCGGGATCTTCGCGTCGGCCTTCCGGGCGACGTCGTCCCGGGTCGTGTCGACGAGGTCGGCGTGGTCGGCCCCGTCGGCCCAGATCTCATAGTCGAGGAGGACGAGGTCGCCGGTCTTGAGGGCGGCCGGGCCGCCGCTCGCCTCGGACATCGTCGCGCGGAGGGGCCCCCCGCCTTAAGGTTTACCGAGCGGCGCCGTCGAGGAAACGGCCGACGGGCCCGGACCGGAGGCCCGGCCGCGCCGGCCGGACCAGCCGTACGCGAGGAGTCCCTGGAACGCTCCGAGGAGCGTCGCCCACCGGCGCGGGATCTCGAGGGCGGAGAACCGCAGGCCCGGATACCGGGACTCCTCCCGGAGGCCCCAGAGCGTCAGCCCGAACGCCAGAAGACCGAGGCCGCCGAGGCCGACCCCGAGGAGGAGCCCGCCGGCGACCCGCGTGATCGGGAACGGAAGGAGGAGGGCGCCCAGCACGGCGAGCGCGGGCAGGAGGACGTACGGAAGGAGTCGGCCGCCGCTCGCTTCGTAGGTGCTCCCGGTCCGACGCCAGACGACGAACCCGCCGCGGGCGTAGATCCGCTGCTTCCGGAGGAGCGCCCGCACCCCGAGACCGGAGAAGTCGTGGCCGACCGGCGCGTCCGGAACGTAGACGCCCACCGAACCTCGGGCGAGGACCCGGACCGCGAACTCCTGGTCCTCGGACGCGGCGAGTCGGTCGAGCGACG
>JASHUV010000069.1 GCA_030039825.1 Thermoplasmata archaeon | reverse complement strand
AGCGTGAACGGCGTCCCGATCTTCGTCCAGATCGGCGTGTTGTACGTCAGGTTCGCGATCGCCACCCCGCTCGTCGGCGAGGACAACTCCGCGACGTACGCGTTCGAGCAGCCGTTACCCAAGAACTCCTCGAGCTGCTCGAAGAGGTATCCCGTATCGTTGTAGATGTAGGGGTCGATGTAGCTCGTGCAGTAGAGGTTCGCCGTGGTCGTCGACGCGCCCGCCGGCGCGTTGTAGCAATAGTCGTACAGACAGCTGTAGGGGTTCAGGCCGGTCCACCCGTACGTCTGACTCGACCCCGTCCAGGACCCGTAGTTCGGTCCAGGAGGAGGCGCGAACTGTGGGCATCCCTCGTACTCGGCATAGCAGTTCTCGCCCGCGAGATACCCCGGAGTCTGGTGGATCGTGACCGAGATCTCCTCGTTGTAGGTGATCTTGTCCTGGCCCCCGCCCGTCGTGAAGGTCGCGGGCGACACCACGCTCGCCACCGGGAGGTTGAAGAGATAGCCTTCCTGCCAGACCCCCGGCGCCGACGCGTTGAACATCACCGGCACGCCCGTCGGCACGTCCGTCACCGTGACGTTCGCCGACCCGTTCGCCGCGAAGTACTTCCCCATCACGTCGACCCCCCACGTCGCGTTCGCCGGCACCGTCTGCGCCGCCGTGAACGTCTCCGAGACCCCCGCGCCCGTGTACACCGTCGACTCCTCGAGGCTCGATGTCCCCGGGAGCGTCCACACCGGCGTCCCATACGGCCCGTTGAACGTCCCGCACTCCAGCGCCGCTACCGGCTTCGCCGGGTTCCACGACGGGCAGCTCGCCGACGGCCAGATGTAGACGTTCGATCCGCCCAGCTGCACCGCCGCCTCATACTCCCCCGTCCAGTACGCGTGCCAGTTCCCCGACGTCCCGTTCGTCGTCGCCGACCCCGAGATGATCCACGGCGCGCTCCACGTCCCCCCGTTGTTCGACGTGTTCAGGACCACCGTGAGCTCCACCCCGCAGTAGCCGTCCACGCACGCGCTCCCGTTGAACATCGTCGCTTCGAGCGCCAGGCTCTTCCCGAACGCCGGCACCATCCCGATCGACAACAACTGCGTCGAGTTCGCGAGCCCGCCCCACTGCGTCGTCGGCTGGAAGATCGCCGACTGGCTCGCCGTCTCCGCCGTGAACGACGACCCGCCGTTCGACGACGTGTAGAAGAAGAGGTCCGGCGCGATCGCCGCCCCCGCCAACGCCACCCCGTGGTTCACGCCCTTCACCGACACCCCGCCGATGAACGCGAGGTCCACCGCCCCGCTCGATCCCAGCGAGAGCTGCGGCGCCGGGTTGTAGAAGATCCCGAACGTCTGGTTCGCGTAGATCCCGCTCGCCGCCGTCACCGTCGTGAAGCTCGTCCCGTTCGACGTCGACGACGCCACCGCCACCGACGCCGTGTACGGCTCACCCGTCGACCCGCTCGCCGAGCACCCGACCTGGTAGCCGCAGTAGTTCACGCTCGTCGCATACGCGATGTAGAGCTTCCCCGTCACCGGGGCCACCAGCACGTTCGGGTTCCCCGAGAAGACGCTTCCCGACCCCAGCGTGATCGTCGGGCTCCACGTCTTCCCGCCGTTCGAGGAGATCTCGAACACCACGTGGCTCACGACCTGGGGCGACTTCGGGCTCCCCAGGCTCATCCACGACACGTAGATCGTCTTCCCCCACGCCCCCAGCGACGGCCGCGCCGGTGAGAACGACACCGTCAGCGACGGGTCCGGCCTCGACACGTTGAGCTGCGTCGGGCTCGTCCAGCTCGACGACCCCGGATAGAGCTCCGTCACGACGAGCCGCGACACCGGCGGCGACGCCGCGTTGATCGTCGGCGGGATGTTCGGCGCCGACGCCGCATACTCCACGTACGCCAGCACCAGCGTCCCGTTCCCGAGGCTCGTCAACGCCGGGTCGTAGGAACTCGGATACTTCGTCGCGTTCGCACAGTCCGACGTCCCGATCTCGATCGGCTTCGTCCACGTCTGACCCTGGTTCGACGACGTCTGGAACGACACCTCGCTCGTGATCGCCGGCCGCGCCGGCGAGCACGTCGGCGCCCCCGTCGGGGCCACCGTCGTGTAGTTCGTGTACGCCATCGCGAGCGTCCCCGTCGACGTGTAGTTCAGCGCCACGTCGTTCGTCGCGTTCAGATACGGCGTCACCGAGGTGCTCGCCCCGTTCGCCGACGTGCACGCCCCCGACGTCGAGAGCGCCACCAGGCAGGTCCGCGTCGCCGCCGACCCCGAGTTCGCCGCGAGCGACGAGGAGAAGAACTCGACCGAGCCCGTCACCGGCTTGCACCACGTGCTCAGCCCGCACTTCCCGTTCGGCTGGCTCGCCACGCTGAGACCGCTCGACGGCGAGGACGAGGCACCCCCGCCCACCGTCGCCACGTGCGAGCTCACTCCGGACAGCCCCGACGACCCGAACGGCGTCCCCGCCGCTCCGAGCGACGTCCCGGCCCCCGGCGCCGCCACGTAGCTCCCGGCCATCAGGAGCACCACCGCGACCGCCACCAGCGCGCTGACAGGGGTCGATCGCCGCATCGTCGTCACCGTGCCGAGCCCGTTCGAAAGCGCCGCCCCGAGCGTGCCGGGCCGGATCTTCATTGATCCGCCCCGGGGTTGTCGGCCCCGGTGATATCGTCCACCGTGCCGGACCCGCTCTCACGGTCCATCGACGCGCCGCCCGGCTGGCCCCAGGTCGCCGGCGCCGCCATCCCGCTCGCGGGAGGCTGCTTCCTACGGCGGAGGATCATGCCGACGCCAAGTCCGACGGCGAGGCCCACGATCGCGAAGACGATCCAGGACGGCGTCGTCGAGAAGAAGCCGCCCTTCTGGATCGCGACCGGCGCCGGGGGCTCGAACTCCGCGACCTCCTGGACCGGGCCGGAGACCGTCACCGAGGCGCTCGGCTCGTCGCCCGTGTACGAACCCTGCCCGCTCCCGACCCACCCGACGAACAGGTTGGTCCCGGTCGCGTTCGCCGTGACGATCAGCGTGGTGTGCGTGTACCAACCGGACAGCACCGCCGCGCTCGAGGCGCCCTGCGTCGCCGACACGACCCCGCCCGCGGAGCTCTCGATGTCGACCCAGTACTCCGTGATGAAGGCGAGGGGGACGGAGACCGGCCCGCCCTTCACCTGGACGGTGATCGGGGGGTTGTTCGGCACGTAGCGGGTCAGGCCGTCGGGGCTGTACGCCGTCTTCACCGTCAGCGAGTACGATCCGTCGTTGAGCCCGGAGGTGTTCAGGGTCGATGTCACGCTCGAGAACTGCCAGGTGTCCGTCGAGTTCTTGAGCGTCAGCGTCCAGGTCGTGCCCGCCTCGAAGCCGGTCGGAGCGTGGAACGTCACGACGTACGCCGCCGGCGGCACGTACGGGATCAGCTGGAACTGCGCGATCTCCGTGACCGGCCCGACGACGACGAAGGAGATGGTCAGCGTCGCGTTCGACGTCGAATCCGGCCCCGTGCCGTTCCAGGAGAGGAAGCGGTAGAGGTTGTTCGCCGTCGCGACGACCGAGACGGTCTGGTCGTCGGCGACCCACGTCGTCCCGGGGTTCAGCGCGAGATCACCCACCGCGCCCGCGATCGAGCCGCCCTGGGTCGAGGCGAGCGTGACCGCGTACTGCGCGGCCCAGGTGATGCGGACCGTCGTGGTGCCGGTCGCGTTCGGCCAGGTCTGCTTCGGGCAGTCCGGCACGTACCGCGTCCCGTTCGTGCTGTTCCCGTAGGCGATCCCGCAGGTCATGGCGTACGTCCCGAGCGCGCCCGCGGTGTGCGG
>JASHUV010000068.1 GCA_030039825.1 Thermoplasmata archaeon | reverse complement strand
CCTTGCCCTTCGCCGCGGCGGCTTCCTTCGCCGCCTTCTTGAGCACGCCGGCGGCCATGCCGGTGCGCCCGTTCGACCGAGTGCGCTGCCCGCGGACCTTCTGCCCGCGTTCGTGGCGCACGCCCCGGTAGGATCGGATCATCTTCATGCGGTTGACGTCGTCGCGGCGGGAGGTCTCGAGCTCCCCGCCGAGGAAGTGGTGGACCTCGCCGGTGACCTCGTCGGCCGGATGGTTGAGCATCCAGGGGGGGAGACGGGTGGCGAGCCCGTTGAGGGTCGTCTCGATCCCCTCGACCGTCGCCTCGGGCAGGTTGCCGATCATCTCGCTCGGCTTCACGCTCGCCATCTGGCAGGCGACCGTCGCGATCCGCAATCCGACGCCGCGCACCCCGGTCAGGGCGAGGGCCGTCGCGCGGCGACCGTCGAGGTCGGCGCCGGCGACGCGCACGATGTAGCGGAAATCGGGGTTGTCGGGGATCGGCTTGCCCTTCTTGGCGGACGGTCCGCCCGGGGCGCCCTTCCCGCCCTTGCCCTTCGCCTTGCCGTCGCCGTCCTTGCCGCCGTCCTTCCCGCCCTCCTTCGCCTCCTTGCCGTCGCGCGGTCGGGGCGCCTTCTCCTTCCGGCCCGCCTTCGCGTCCTCGGCGGCCCCGGGGCCCGGCGCCTTCTCCTCCTCGGCGGCGTTCTTCGGCGCGGTACTCACCCTCTGTGCGGTCGGTACCTGTCGGAGGAGGCCGGGTCCGGGGTCCGGACGCCCTCCTCGGCAGGGCGGGCGCGCCGAGCGGGCCCCTCCATTTAAGCGCTTCGGCGCGGCCTTCGCCCGACGGTCCGCGGAGGGCCCGCGCGGGCCTTCCGCTCGTCGACCGGAGCGCTCGCGGGGCGGGCCTCGAGGACGCGATACCCACCGCCCCGGGCCCGGACCTCCACGGTCGCCGCCCAGTGGTCGGTGAGCCAGCGCTGGTAGAAGTGGATCCCTTGGCTGCCCTTCCCGACGAGGAGGAGGCGGCCCGTCGGGGTCAGGTGCTCCGGCCCCTCGGCGAGGAGAGCGAGGAGGAGCTCACGGCCCGCGTGGTAGGGGGGGTTCGTCGCGATGAGGTCGAAACGCTCGCCCCGGACCGGGACGAAGCCCGCGCCGGCACGGACCTCGGCGTTCGCGATCCGGTTCCGCCGGAGGTTCTCCCGGGCGAGGTAGACGGCCCGACGGTTGACGTCGGTGAGGAGGACGGAACCTCCCGGCGCCGCGCGGGCCGCCGCCAGGCCGACCGCCCCCCATCCGCACCCGAGGTCGAGGATCCGGTCGGTCGGCCCCGGGTCGAGCGTCTCGATGAGGAGGGCGGTCCCCGGATCGAGCGCGCTCGAGGCGAAGACGCCGCGGTCGACGACGACCGTGACGAGCGCGCCCCGGTAGAGGAAGCGGAGCTCGCGGCGCCGCGAGGGGGAGCGGGGCCGGGCGGTGAAGTAGTGCTCGGCGGGCGGCTCGGGCGGGAGGATCTCGTCCATCGCCGGCTAGCCGCGACGCGAGAAGAGGCCGCCCTTCTTCGCCGGAGCGTCCCGGGCGGCCGACGCCCCGAGCGCCTCGTGCAGGAGCTCGCTCTGCCGGGGGGAGAGGGCGTCCGGCAGGTCGACGTGGACGGTGACGATGAGGTCCCCGCGTTCGGGCGAGCGGAGCCTCGGGAACCCCTCCGCCCTCAGACGGAATCGCGTCTCCGGCTGGGTGCCCGACGGGATCGTCAGGAGGGCCCGGTCCGTGATCGTGTCGACCTTGATCTGGCCGCCGAAGAGGGCCGTCGCGAGCGGGATGCGGGTCTCGGTGAAGGCGTCGGTCCCGTCCCGATGGATCCGTCCGGACGTCTCGAGGAGGACCTGGACGAAGAGGTCGCCGGGAGCGCCGTTCCCGTCGGAGGGCACGCCCATGTGGGCGAGGCGCAGGACCGCGCCGTTCTCGATCCCGGGGGGCACCGTGACCTTGACCTTCTTGATGCGCCGGACGACGCCGGCCCCCTCGCAGGTCGGGCACGGTTCGCGGATGCGCTGACCGGTCCCGTGGCACATCGGGCACTCGAGGATGGAGATGAGCTGGCTGAAGCCGCGGCTCTGGCTCCGCCGGATCTGGCCGCGGCCGTCGCACTCCGGGCACTTGTCGACGGCCGTTCCGTGGAGCGCCCCGGTGCCCCGGCACTCCGAGCAGCGTTGGCTCGACGGGACCTCGAGCGTCGGCTCCGCGCCCGTGACGGCGGCGGCGAGCGGAAGGCGGACGGAGACCTCGACGTCGCTCCCCCGTCCGGGGATACCGGAGCGGCGCCCGACGGGGCGGCCGAACAGGCCGTCGGAGAAGCCGGATCGGAAGAGCTGCTGGAAGAAGTCGGTCTGGCCGAGCAGGTCCTCGAGGTCGGCGGCGTGGCTGAAGTTCTGCCAGGTGAAGCCACCCGGACCGAAGTCCTGCTGGATGCCGCCGAAGCCGAGCTGGTCGTAGCGCGTCCGCTTCTCCGGGTCAGCGAGGACCTCGTAGGCCTCCGAGAGCTCCTTGAACTTCTCCTCGGCGGCCTTCGGGTTCTCGGTGTTGACGTCGGGATGGTACTGCCGGGCGAGGCGCCGGTAGGCGCTCTTCACCTCGTCCGTGCTCGCGTTCTTCGAGATCCCGAGGACGTCGTAGTAGTCCCGCTTTGGCATCCGCTCGCTGCTCCGAGGGGGGAGGACGTACCGGCCGCCGCTGGTTATTAGCCGTTCCGGGGCCGTACGGAGCGCAGGAGGACTCGGTCCCCGACGCGGACCCGGAAGCGGTCCGCCGCCCGTCCGGTCCGCAGGGCGATCTCGAGGAGCCCGAAGCTCGAGACGAGCAAGAGCGGGGTCCCCGGCGCCACCTCCTCGTAGACGCGTCGGACCGGGAGGGTCACCGACCGCCCTCTCCCGAAGCGGACCTGAGCGAGCGCCCCGAACGGGGGGGCGGCCGAGGGAGGGAGGTCGGTGATGATGTTGCCGAACGCGTCGATGTGTTGGACCCTCCCAAGGTGGCCGAAGCGGCCCGCCCGCGGCGCCACGACGGGGAGCGGGGTCAGCGTCGCCGGGCCCCCGAGCGAGCGGAGCGCGGCGCCGTTCGCGAGACGCGCCGCGGCGGGGGCGAAGAGGTCCCGGCCGTCGAACGTCGCGCTCGCCCCTCCGGGTCCCCGGACCTTCGACCGATCGAGCCGCACGACGGCCCGGACGCCGAGGTGCCGGGCGAGCGGGTCGAGGAGGCCGTTGTCCGGGCCGACGAGGGAGCTTCCGTCCCGGCAGGCGATGGCGACCGGCGCGCGGGTCCCCCCCACGCCCGGGTCGACGATGGCGAGATGGACCGTCCCCGGGGGGAACGTCGCGCCGAGGTGCCGGAGCAGGAAGGCGGCCTCGGCGATCCCGTGGGCGGGCAGGTCGTGCGCGAGGTCGACGACGCGACCCGGTCCGAGGGCCCTCAGCAGGACCCCCTTCACCTGGGCGGCGTACGCCCAGCCGATGTCGGTCGTCAGCGTGACGACGCGGGCCATCGTGCGGCCCCTCGGGGCGGGAGCTCCCGCCGCCTACGACTTCATGATCGCCACGAGGAAGATGGCGATCGCGGCGAGGGCGCCGAGCACGGCGGCGACGATCACGAGGACGGCCTCCTCGACGAGACGGCCGAGGCCGCCGGGCTGGCCGGCCGTGTGGTACCAGTACCCCGAGCCGAGGCCGATGACGATGCCGACGACGAGCAGGACGACCCCGATGGTGCGGCTCTTCCCCGAGCCGAAGTACGCCGTGAAGACCCCGGCGAGGATCAGGAAGAGGCCGAAGACGAGGAGCAGGATCGCCCCGAACTGCTCGAGTCCGACGCTGAACGCGGTGCTCCCCACGAGCTCGCTGACCATGGTGGTGTGTGCCTCCTCAGAACTTGATGCCGGTGAGGGTCTTCGTGTCGATGACGCCCGGGACGGCCCGGATCTTGTCGACGACGAGCTGGCCGAGGGCGTTGAAGTCCTCCGCCTCGACCTTCGCGATGAGGTCGTACTCGCCGAAGAGCGGGTGGAGCTCGACGATCCCCTTCACCCGCAGGAGCTCGGTGTAGACCTCGTGCTCCTTGGCGGGCGCCGTGCTGATCAGGACGAAACCGATCGCCAAAGAGCCCACCCGGGTGACCGGGCGCGAGAGACTCCCCTCCCTTTATAACGGTTGTTAAAGAGGCGTCCCCCCGACGGCCCGCTGCGAGTCCGGCCCTCGAGTTTTTGAACGCGGCGCCCGCATGGCGCGACCCTCCGGGCGATGGCGCACCAACCGACCACCCGCCCGGCACGGCTCCTCGCCCGCCCCTGGCTCCTCGCGTTCGTCCCCATCAACGCCGCCACCTCCGGTCTCGGCGTCGCGCTCCCGCTCCTCATCCTGATCCCGCTGCACGGCGCGTGGACGGACGTCGCGCTCGCGGCCTCGGTGTTCAACGCCGTGGTCATCGTCGCCTCGATGTTCTGGGGCTGGATCGCCGACCGCTACCCCACGCGCCGCAAGCTCCTGCTCGTCAACTACGCCGGCTTCGGCGTCCTCTACCTCGGCCTCGGCGCCGTCCACACCCACGCCGAGCTCCCGTGGCTCTTCGCCCTCTACGCGCTCGTCGGCGCGATCACGCCCGCCGGCTCGAGCGCCTCGAACCTCCTGATCCTCGAGCAGTTCCCTCCGGACGAACGGCCGACGGCGTACGCCTCCTTCCAGCTGATGAGCATCCTCGGGTCGATGGGGGGGCTCCTCGTCGGGGTCGTCTGGCTCGACGCCCAGCTGAGCCTTCCGCCGTTCCTCGACCTCCTCGCGGTCCTCGCCTTCGCGAGCGTCGCGGCGGTCTGGCTCGGGGTCCGGGACTCTCCCCACCCGTCGACGACGGCCCACGTCGCCGCGGACGCCGCGGGCTTCCTCTCGCGGATCCGCCATCTCGCCTCCCTCCACATCGCGATCCCGTTCTTCCCGGCGCGCCCGCGGCTCACGCGGGAGGGGTGGCGGAGGTTCCGCCGCTGGGCCCGGGAGGAGGCCCACCACGA
>JASHUV010000067.1 GCA_030039825.1 Thermoplasmata archaeon | reverse complement strand
CGAGCGGACGGCCCCGCCTAGCTCGCGACCCCCGTCCCATCCGGTCCCCGGGCGTAGGTGACGTTGACGCCTCCGGGCCGGAATCCGGATCGCGCGAGCGGGCCGTCGAGCGCGAGGCCCCCCTCGGCGACCTCGGTCCACGCGGCGCGCGCGCCGCGCCGGGCGCTCCAGGAGAGCGACGCCCCGAGGACCTCGGTGAGGAGGACCTCCTCCGCCGTGGGCGCCGCCACGATGACGAGGTGGGCCATGGTCGCCATCCGGGAGACCGTCGAGCGGACCCAGACGGCCGGCCCGGCCCCCCGGTCCCCGACGAGGTCGAGGCAGGTCGAGTCGAAGCCGATCACGAGTCCCCGGGAGGTCGCGGTCCGCCCGAGCGGTGAGAGTCGCTCGAGCCACGGGGCCCGGGCGGCGCGCGCTCCCTCGGCGATCCTCGCGAGGTCGTGGGGGCGGGCCCGCCGGACCCGCCCCGACCTTTCCGCGGGGCCCACCCCCCCGAGGTCCGTCGACCACCGGCGCGTCCGCCCCACCTCGGTAAGTCGGGCGGCGTGAAGGATCCCCGGCAGCTCCGCTCCGGCCGCCGGAAGCGACGAGCCGACCACCGCGAAGGCCGGAAGACCGAGGGAGAAGGTGCACCGGGCGCCCTCCTGGAGGAGAGGGAGGAGGTCGTCGGCCTCCCCGATCGACGGGGCGAGTCCGACCGCGGCGAGCCATCCCGCCCGGGAGGTCCCCGCCCAGACGGCCGAGCCCCGGATCGGGCCGGAGTCGGGCGTGACGAAGATGCGGAGGCGCCGGGCCGACCATCGGCCGAGTCCCGGGACCGGGCGGAGGCCGACCGCCCATCGGAGGAGGCGGCGGTCGCGCGCCTCCAGGCGGGCGAGGTCCCACCCGATCTCCGGGTTCCGGGCGGTCATCGTCGAGGCGAGCTGGTGGGCGATCGGAGGAACGTCGACCCGGCGCGCGGGCCGGGTCACCCGTCCTCCTCCCCGTCCCACCCTTCCGGAAGGGCGGCGTCGAAGAGCCGGCGCAACGTCGGCGGCGTCGCGTCGGGCGCCACTTCGCTCCTCGGAAGGCGGGCCGGCCGATCGAGCTCCTCCGGCGGGACGCGCCGGCGGGCCTCCTCGAGGATCCGGAGGAGGCGGGGATCGGGGGGGCTCGGGGCGATCCGCGCGATCGCCTGCAGGGCGGTATCGAACAGGCGGTCGGGCGCGTCGGAGAGGATCGTGACGGCGCCGTCGCCCCGGGCGAGCGTCCCGTCGGCGAGGGAGCGCTCGGGGGTCGCGGCGCGCAGGACCGCGAGGATCGGTTCGAGGGCCCCGTCGTCCCGGAGGCGGCCCGCGGTCCAGACCGCGGCGAGGCGGACCTCCGCGTCGGGGTGGAGGAGCTCGTCGCGAACGCGCGGAGCGAGCTCGTCGAGGCCGCGGCGACCCACCGCGTAGATCGCGCCGCGCCGGGGCCACGGATGGGGATCGTCGAGCGCCGCCCGCAGCGGCGCGGCGACCTCGGGTCCTCCGACGGTCCCGAGGGCCTCGGCCGCCGCCCCGCGTACGGACCAGGCCGGATCGGCGAGGGCGCGACGGACCGCGTCGACGCCCGCCGCATCGCCGAGATCGCCGAGCGCGTGGAGGGCGCTCACCCGGACCCACGAGCCCGGGTGCTCGCACGCGCGGACGATCGCCGGGACGACCGAGCGCTCCCCGATCCGCCCGAGGGCGACGAGGACCGCCGGCCGGACCCACATCTCGTCGTTCTCCAGGCGTTCGACGAGGGGGGCGACGGCCCCCGGGTCCCGCCAGCGTCCGAGCATGATCGCCGCCGCGATCCGAACGCGGCGCGCCGGATCCCGGAGGAGGACGCGAAGGCGCGGCGCGACCGCCGGAATCGGTGTCCGGCCGAGCCCCAGGATCGCCTCGCGGCGGACCCGGTCGTGCGGGTCGTCCAGCGCCAAGACGAGGGCCGCCCGCCCCTCCGGCGATCCGATCTTCCCGATCGCCACCGCGGCGCTCCAGCGGACCGACGGCGTCCGGTCGGCGAGGAGCGGGAGCAGGGCCCCCGTCGATCGGGGGTCCGAGATCGCCCAGAGCGCCCAGGCGATCCGCTCCCGGACGGCGGGGGCGGGATCGGAGACGGCCGCCTCCAGCCGGACCCGGCTCTCCGGGCGGGCGAGCTTCCCGAGGGCCTCGGCCGCCGTGAGACGGGCGGCGACCGACGGATCGGAGAGCATCGCTTCGAGCCAGGGTCGGGCGCGCTCCTCGCGCCGCTCACCGAGCTTCCACGCGGCGGCGCGGCGAACCTCGGGGTCCTCGTGGCTCAGCGTGGCGAAGAGGAGCTCGCTCTCGCTCGGGGCCGGCTCACGGGGAGCGCGCGGGGACCGATCGCCTCCGCCGGGCCTCGTTCGGACGGGCGCGCGCGACCGGCTCCCGGCCGGGGGCCGGGACCGACGGGCCCGGGTCGTCATCGGAGGGCCGTAGCGGCCCGGACCTCTTAGGGCCGCCTGCTCGCGCCCGGCAGGTTAATCCGCCCACCCCGACATGGGTACCTCCGGAGGCCCGCCGTGACGCTCTGCCCCAACTGTTCGAAGCCGATGGCGCCCGGCTTCCTCGGCTCGGAGAGCTTCGTGGGCGGATCGAAGTGGTTCCTCGAGCGGACCCGCCTCGCCTTCGGCGGCGAGGAGGTCTCGAAGCCGAACGCGTTCGGCATGGTCTACCTCGCCGGCTTCCGGTGCCGCGAGTGCAAGACCCTCCTCCTCCGGTACTGAACCGGCTCTCGGCCGGGGGGGAGCCGCCGACGGCGCCAGCTCGAAATGGCCAAGGCGTAAATAGCGAGGGTTGTTCGGAGCGCCCGGGCAGGGGACACGGATGGTCCAGGTCGATATCGAGCTCGCGAAGTGCACGGGATGCGCCCACTGCCGGGATGTCTGCCCCGTCAACGTCTTCGAGCTGAAGCCGACCTCCTCCGACGAGTTCAAGGGCATCGTGGACGACCCCGCCGTCGCGGCGAAGTTCCAGTTCCGGGGCGAGAAGTCCCTCGCGGTGAACGGCCCGGAGTGCATCGTTTGCGAGGCGTGCCTCTTCGAGTGCGAGGGCGAGTGCATCATCATCACCGATGATGAGGGCCACGTCCACCACTCGACGTACAAGTAACGCGGATCGGGCCCCCCGGACGGTCGCCGGACGGCGACCGGAACGCCCGTCGCCATGACCCGCTCCCGCCGACGGGGCGACCGTTAAATAGGCCAGAACCCCGCCGAAAGGGCCGTGTCCGAGGCGGGGGCGACCTCCGGCGGGACCGTGGTGCTCGGCGAGCGCGAGCTCGCGACCGGGTTCCGGCTCGTGGGGCTCTCGGACGTGGTGGAGATCACGCCGGAGAACGGCGCCCGCGAGTTCCAGAAGGCGATGAACGACGGACGCTTCGGGCTCGTCATCGCGAGCCAGTCCGTCCGCGGCCTCCTCACGGAGGCGCAGCGCCAGCATGCCGAGTCGTCGTTGAAGCCGCTCGTCGTCTTCGTGCCGCCCCCGAGCGGGACGTACGAGGTCGAGAGCCTGAACGCCCTCGCGAAGCGGGTCCTCGGGGTCTCGCTCGCGATGCCGAAGTGAGTCCGAGAGGGAACGATGGGAGGGGTCGTCGCCCGGGTCTCCGGGCCGGTCGTGATCGCCGAGGGACTGAGCGGCGCCAAGATGTTCGACGTCGTGCGCGTCGGCGACCTCGGGCTCGTGGGGGAGATCATCCGGCTCGTCGGGGCGACGGCCACGGTCCAGGTCTACGAGGACACGACCGGGATCCGCCCCGGGGACAAGATCGAGAACACCGGCCAGGCGCTCTCCGTCGAGCTCGGGCCCGGGCTCCTCAAGTCCATCTACGACGGCGTCCAGCGCCCGCTCGACGTCCTCAAGAAGAACCTCGGGGACTTCATCACCCGCGGCTTCGTCGCCGCGCCGCTCGACGAGACGAAGACCTGGGAGTTCACGGCCACCGCGAAACCCGGCGCCGAGGTCACCCCGGGCACGATCCTCGGCACGGTGCAGGAGACCCCGCTCATTCAGCATCGTATCATGGTCCCGCCCGGTGTGACGGGCACGCTCGCGAAGCTCGCGAGCGGTACCTACACGATCCGCGACGAGATCGGCACCATCAAGACCACCGGAGGGAGCGTCCCGGTGACCCTCGTCCAGCGCTGGGTCGTCCGGATCCCCCGGCCGGTACGTGAGAAGCTCGCACCGGGGATCCCCCTCGTCACGGGCCAGCGCGTCATCGACACGTTCTTCCCCGTCGCCAAAGGCGGGACCGCCTGCATCCCCGGCCCGTTCGGATCCGGGAAGTGCGTGGCCGGGGAGACCCCGGTTCTCCTGGGCTCGGGGGAGGTCGCCCGGATCGAGGAGCTTTACGAGCGGTCGCGGACCGCGGGGGACGTGACCCCCGATGGGGCAGAGGAGTGGATCCATCTTCGGACCCCCCTCGACCTGTACTCCCTCGTGGGGAACCGCGTGGTGCGGAGCCGGACCCGGACGCTCTATCGGGGGAAGAGCGACACGCTGATCCGACTGAAGACGCGCAGCGGCCGATCGGTCCGCGTCACGCCGGTCCACCGCATCTTCACCGTGGGCCCGGACGGAAGCCTCGCCGAGACCCAGGCCCAGCGGCTGAAGCCGGGGGACTACCTCGCCGCGGTCCGAAAGGTCCCCGCCCCGCGCGGGGTGGTGGCGCTCCACCCGGACCTGCCAAAGCTCCAGGGGCACGGGCACGCGATCGCCGTCCCGTCCCTGATGACGCCGGAGCTCGCCGAGTTCCTGGGCCTCTTCGTGGCCGAGGGCTACATCCGCGGCGGACGGACCGTCGTGTTCACCAACTCCGAGCCGGCGATGCTCTCGAGATTCCAGGAGCTCAGTTCCCGTCTGTTCGCGATGGCGGGAAGATTGGAGCGACAGCCCGGAAGAACCCCGAACGTGCTCGTGCCCAGCACGACCCTCGTCCACTTCCTCCACTGGCTCGGGGTCGGCGACGTGTCTGGCGACAAGCGTCTGCCCCCGGCGGTCCTCGGATCGAACAACGAGGTCCTGGGGGCGTTCCTGCTCGGCTACTTCCTCGGTGACGGCACCTTCTCCGTCGCCAAGGGCGAGGTGGAGATGTGCACCAAGAGCGCCCGCCTCGCGAGCGAGCTCGCCTACGCCCTGAGCCGGTTCTCCGTCGTCACCACGCTCGCGGAGCGGAGGATCGACGGCGTCGCGTACTCGCGCGTCTTCGTGCGCGGCCTCGGGAACATCTCTCGTCTCGCCGACGCGCTCGGGTCGGCTCATCCGAAGGTGGAGAGCCTCCGTCGGTACGTCGGGTCGAAGGGACGGTCATACTCCGCGACCGACGTCGTCCCTCTCGCTCCGACGATGCTCGAACGCCTCTACCGGAGCCGCCACACCTACTCCGACCTCGCGCGGCGGGGGATCGAGATCCACAACTACCTCGGGAACGGCGAGCGCATGGGCGCGGCGACGTTCGTCCGGTTCATGGCGGCCGCGTCCGAGCCGGAGGGCGGGCCGGGTCCCTGGGAGGCGGGCGCGAACCGGCTCGCCGAGCTCCTCGACTGGGTCTACTGCGACGAGATCGTGGACGTCGAGCGGGAGACCGACGGGCCCTTCGACGTGTACGACGTTTCACTCCCGGAATTCGGGCGTAATTTCGTGGGGGGCACGGGCGGACTGTTGCTCCACAACACCGTGACGCAGCAGCAGCTCGCCAAGTGGTCCGACGCCGACGTGGTCGTGTACGTCGGGTGCGGCGAGCGCGGGAACGAGATGACCGAGGTTCTCGCCACCTTTCCGAACCTGACCGACCCGAAGAGCGGGCGGCCGCTGATGGAGCGGACGATCCTGATCGCGAACACCTCGAACATGCCCGTGGCGGCGCGGGAGGCGAGCGTCTACACCGGGATCACGATCGCGGAGTACTACCGGGACATGGGCTACGACGTCGCGCTGATGGCCGACTCGACGAGCCGCTGGGCCGAGGCGATGCGCGAGATCTCCGGACGCCTCGAGGAGATGCCCGGCGAGGAGGGCTATCCCGCCTACCTCGGGCGGCGGGTCGCCGAGTTCTACGAGCGGGCCGGGCGCGTCCTCACCCAGTCGCCGGAGGGTCGGGCGGGTTCCGTCACGGTCGTCGGCGCCGTGTCGCCCCCGGGCGGCGACTTCTCCGAGCCGGTCTCCCAGAACACGCTCCGCGTCACCCGGGTCTTCTGGGCGCTCGACGCCTCGCTCGCGTCGCGACGGCACTTCCCCTCGATCAACTGGCTCCAGAGCTACTCGCTCTACGTGGGCGACATCGAGCCGTGGTTCCAGAAGGAGCTCGCGAAGGACTTCGTCCCGCTCCGCAACCGCGCCGTCCAGGTCCTCCAGCAGGAGGCCGAGCTCCAGGAGATCGTCCAGCTCGTGGGCGTCGACGCCCTCCCGGAGCGGGAGAAGGGCGTCCTCGACGTCGCCCGGATGCTGCGCGAGGACTACCTCCAGCAGAGCGCCTACGACGATGTCGACACGTACACCTCGATCCAGAAGCAGTACCGGATGCTCCGGGCCATCCTCACCTTCGGCGACCGCGAGCAGGAGGCGATCGGCCAGGGGGTCCTCGTCGGGGACATCCAGAAGTACCCGGTCCGCTCGAAGCTCTCGCGCATGAAATGGATCCCGGAGGCGGAGCTCGGCACGCAGTTCGACGCGCTCGAGCTCGAGATGTCGAACCAGTTCGCCACCGCCTCGGGAGGGACGTAAGGCGATGGCGAGCGCCAAGGGACGCGCCCCGGCCGCCGCGGTGGCGAGCACGCCGGTCGACTACCGGACGATCGACCGGATCAGCGGTCCGCTCCTGTTCGTCGAGGACGTCGCGAACGCCGCCTACGGCGAGATCGTCGAGATCAGCCTCCCCGACGGCACCCGCCGGCAGGGGCAGGTGCTCGATTCGCGGAAGGGGCTCGCCATCGTCCAGGTGTTCGGACCGACGATGGGGATGAACGTCGAGGCGACGAGCGTGAAGTTCATCGGCGAGGTCGCG
>JASHUV010000066.1 GCA_030039825.1 Thermoplasmata archaeon | reverse complement strand
CGAGCTCCCCGCCCGGGCCGGCCCGTTATCCGGCCGGCCCGGGCCCGGCGACCGTGAGCGAGTGGATCGCGGGGAACGCGTAGGGGATCTCCCGCCAGGAGCGTCCCCCGCTCGGCGAGTAGAGGACGCGACCGGTCGTCGTCCCGAGGTAGATCCCGGTCGGGGTGAGGTCGTCGGCCGCGAGGGCGTCGCGGTGGGTCCCGTGGGCCCCCGGGAACGCGCCCTTCGGCACGAGCGGCCGAAAGCGGCGCGGGCCGTCCTCCCACCGGTAGAGCTGGAACTGGCCGTCCCACGTCGTCCGGGAGCGCGGTTCCAGGGGAACGAAGTACGCCCCGCCGGGGGCCGTCGGCGAGGTCGCCACCACGAACCCGAAGTCGTGCGGGAGCGGGCGCCCGACGCGCACCCACCGGTCCCCGCGATCGTGGCTCACGTAGATCCCGTCGTGGTCCTGCCGGTAGAGGGTCGACGGGTCGCTCGGTTCGAAGGTGATCTTGTGGACGCACTGGCCGACCTCGGGGTGACGCTCCGGCATGAAGCTCACGGCGACGCCCCGGTTCTTCGGCGTCCAGGTGGCGCCGTCGTCCTCCGACCGGAAGACGCCGGCGGCGGAGATGCCGACGTAGAGGCGCCGCGGCTCCGTCGGGTCGCGCAGGATCGTGTGGAGGCACATCCCCCCGGCGCCGGGGTTCCACTTCGGCCGGGTGGGGTGGTCGTTGAGGCCGGGGACGGGCGCCCAGCTGTCCCCCCGGTCGCTCGAGCGCCAGAGCGACGCGGGGTCGATCCCGAGGAGCAGCGATCCGGGTTCGTCGTCCGGCCCCATCGCGATCTGCCAGCCGTTCACGACCGGGTACTTCGCCGTCCCGTCCGTCGGCATCGGCCGGTCCTTGCCCCTCGGCATGTTCGGGAGCGCGGCCTCCTTCCAGCGCCGGCCCCAGTCGGTGGAGCGGAAGAACATCGGGCCCCAGAAGGAGTTGTTGACGACGGCGTAGAGGGTCCCGGGGGCGCGCGGGTCGGAGATCGTCTGGAAGACGTCCCCGCCGGGGTGGAACGGTCCCCGCACGCTCCAGCGTCGCCGGGCCGTTGTGCCGTCGACGACGAAGCTCCCCTTGCGCGTGCCGAGCAAGAGCCGCAGCGGCCTCTCCGTCACCATCTCTCCTCTAACCTCCCTGGATCGAATGCAGGATGTCGACGGCGTCCGCCGTCGCGAGCGGGGTGCGCGTCCCGCCGAGCGACCGGATGTCCGTGCCGTTCACGAAGACGCGCACGTAGCGCCGCACCGCCCGGGTCTCGTCCCGGAGGCGATGGCGGAGGCGCGGGTAGCGCCGCTCGAGGTCGTCGAGCAGCGCGTCCACCGACCCGGCGTCGGAACGGAACTGCCGGGGTCGCGCGTACTCCGAGAGCATTGCGTCGAGGCGGACGAGCGCCATCGGATCCGAGGTCCCGGACGACCTCCCGGTATAAAGGAGGGGCTTGCGGCGGTCCGGTCAGTCCCAGAACGCCCGGTTCCGGGCGTACGCTCGCTCCGCCTTGAGGACCTCGGTCACCAGGGCCGACGGGTCCCGGTAGGGCCGTGCGAGCAGGCGCCGCGCCGTCTCGGGGCCGATCCCCCGTCCGGCGAGGCAGAGGAGCGCGAGCGCTCCGTGGTGGGCGAGGAGCTCGGCCGTCGTGTAGCCCTGCCGAACGAGCGCGGGAACGGCCGCGCCGCCCGTCCGAGCGCGTCCCTTCCGGGTCGGCGGGCGCTTCCGGGCCGCCCATTTCGTCCGCCCGTACCTGGCGAGGGCGTCGATGTCGGTCGTCCTCCGGGCCGGAACGACCGCGGAGAGCGCGCCCCGGCAGATCCGGCAGGCGCTGCCGCCCTCCTTCTCGTACCGCGCGGCCGTCGTCGTCCGGGTGAAGCCGCAGCGCAGGCAGACGAGCGTCATCTCCTCCCCCTTCAGGCGCTCGGTGATCGCGGCGAGCAGCGTCGGCGCCGGCACGTCGGGGAGCTCGCGCCAGGAGAGCCGCCCGACGGCCGGGTCGGTGTAGGCCGACGCGGGGGCGGGCCGGAGAACGACCTCCCCCCGCGCGATCCGCTCGAGGACCTCGCGGGCGTGGTCGACGTCGAACCGGTCGAACAGCGTCTTCTCGAGCGCCTCCTCGCCGAGCGGCGTCGTCCGGGCGGCCTCGAGGAGCGGTTCGATGAGCCGGAGGTCGCGGGGGTCCGTCGCGGCCGGCAGGACCCCGAGCTTCCGGGCGACCGACAGGAAGATCCACCGGTACTCGAGGCTCGACGGCACGAGGCGCTCGAGGAGGCCCTCGAGGTCCCCGGGGGCGATCGCGAGGGCCTGGGCGAGCCCCCCGAGGTCGAGGGCGACGGGGAGCCCGAGGACGAACGTCGTCGCCTCGACCGCGAGCAGCTCCACCCGCGCCCCGAGCCGGGCCGCGAGGAGGCCGGCCGCCGCCGTCGCGAGCGCGAGGTTCGTGCGCTGGCCGAATGCCGCGCCGAAGATCGCGAAGCGCCCGTTCGTCGTGATCGTGATCGTCCGATCGTCGGGCCGGGGCGCCTCGGCGGCGACCGACCCGAACCGGGCCGCGAGCCGGCCCCGCGCCGCCGCGTCGAGCGGGTAGGAGTCGAGGCCGCGCTCCCGCCGGAGGCGCCCCATCTCCTGGGCGACCTCGAACGGGACGGGGAGGTCCTCGCCGACCCACCGGGGCTCCGTCCCGATCTCCCGGACGCTCTCGACCAGGAGCTCGCCGTCCCGGAACTCGACGACCCGCCAGGTCCGGCCGTGGAGCAGGAAGATCCGCTCCGGCTCGGCGAGGATCTGGGTCACCACGAAGCGCTCGTCGAGCACGCCGATCGGCCGGCGCGTGGCGATGTCCCGGAGCCGGTAGGTCCGTTCGTCCGGGATGAGCGAGAGCGTCGCGTAGAAGCGCTCGAGCGTCGACCGACCGGGCAGCAGGGTCTCCCCCGCGCGCTTGAGCGAACCGAGCCCCTCGAGGTAGTCGATGAGCCGCCGCCAGTCCTCGTCGTCGAGTCCCGCGACCGGCGCCGCCCGCCGGAGGATCGCGACGAGCGCGCCGGCCGGGCGCGGCCCGTCCGCCCGCAACGCCGCCACGATCTGCTGGGCCGCGGCGAGCCGGTTCGTCGTCCGCCAGCGCGTCGGCTCGATCTCCCCGGACGCGGCCCGGCGGGCGAGGACCGCCGCCTCTTCGAGGTCCTCGTCGTCGACGGCGAGGACGAGGCCCCGGGGCTCCCGGTCGACCCGGTGGCCCGAGCGTCCGACCCGCTGGAGAAGCCGGCCGGCCTGGTGCGGCGACCCGACGTGGACGACGAAATCGACGGCCCCGACGTCGACCCCGAGCTCGAGCGAGGAGGTCGCGACGAGCGCTCGGAGCGCGCCGGCGCGGAACTGCCTCTCGGCCTCCTCGCGGACCTCGCGGGAGAGCGAGCCATGGTGGACGGCGAGGGGAAGGTCCGGCGCGAGGAGGTTCAGGCGGGCCGCGAGCCCCTCGGCCGTCGGCCGGGTGTTGACGAAGACGAGGGTCGTCGTGTGCGCGCGGATCTCGTCGGCGACGGTCCGGAGGACGGCGAGGTGCGCGGCATCGGCCTTGAGCTCCGCCTCCGACGCCGCCGGCAGCGGGGGGAGATCGGTCCGGGGGACGCCGGCCCCGATCCGGACGATCCGGGGCGTGGGGGACCGGTGGACCGTGATCCGGCGCGGCGGGGGCGACAGGTACCGGGCGACCTCCTCGGGGTTCCCGATCGTCGCGGAGAGCCCGATGCGCTGGACCGGCCGTCCGACCCACGCGTCGAGGCGTTCGAGGGTCAGGGCGAGCTGGGCCCCGCGGTCGTTCGGCGCGAGCTCGTGGAGCTCGTCGACGATCACCGACCGGACGTTCCGGAGCCCCTCCCGGAGCCGCCGGCCCATCAGGAGGAGCGGGAGGCTCTCCGGGGTGGTCAGGAGGAGGTCGGGCGGGCGACGGGCCTGCCGCGTCCGCACGGCGGCGGGCGTGTCGCCGTGACGGACGCCGGCGGTCAGGCCGACCTCCTCCACGAGGTGGACGAGGCGCTCCTCGAGGTCGCGGTTGAGCGCGCGCAAGGGAGTCACGTAGAGCAGGCTCACCGCGGGGGAGGGGTCCCGGAGGGCGCGGGAAAGGAGCGGAAGGAGGGCGGCCTCCGTCTTGCCCGTGCCCGTCGGCGAGACGAGGAGAGCGTCGTGGGGCGCCTCCGTGAGGCCGGCCGCCCGGCGCTGGATGTCGGTGGGCGCGCTCCACCCCCGTCGAGCGATGGCGGCGGCCAGGCGCTCATCGAGCGGACCGAACGCGGAGGGCAGGGCCTCGGCCATACTGGTCCGTCGGGGGCGACCCGCGGCCGAACGGCCTAGCGGGCGCCCCGCCGCCGGGCGGTACGCCGCTCCCGGCCGCGCCCGGTCGCCGGGAGCTCGAGGCGGCGGAGGCCGCTCTCCGGGTCGAGCCGCCGGCCGAACGCCTGCCGGGGGAACGTCACGACGAGGAGCTCGGCGAGGAGCCCGACGCGCCCCTCGATGAGGTGGCCGGAGAGCGTCGAGTGGTCCGGAAGCCCCAGGGTCGCGTGGAGGTGCACGGACGGCGCGTCGTCGACCTCCGCGATCGACCCGCTCAGCCCGACGAGCTCGACGGGCTCCTCGACGGTGCGACGGTCGTAGTCGTGCCCGGTCCAGAACCCGATCGTCGCCCGGGTGAACTGGCCGAGGCCCATCGGGACCGCCGCGGCCCGGATCCGCTCGGTCCGGGCCCACCCGACGAGCTCCTCGAAGACCTCCTCGCCGGTCTCGAGACGGAGCATCCGATCGGCCCCGGAGGTCGCCGTCTGCACGTCCCCCTCTAGCGGGCCCGGGTATAGGTCGGTGGCGGGTCGCCGGGGGCCCCGCCGGTCCGAACGAGCTCCCGAGCCCGGGCAACCGTAAAGGCGGGCCCTCGCCTGCCTCCGGGCCATGCCGGTCCCGGTCGCCCCGGGGACCCCCGGTCCCTGGACGAGCGAGCGCCTGCTCGCCCGGATCGCCGAGGGGGGCCCCTCCCTCGTCGCCCTCTCCGGCGGGGTCGACTCCGCCGTCGTCGCCGTCCTCCTCCATCGCGCGCTCGGCGACCGGGCGCAGGCCGTCACCCTGACCGGGCCGGCCGTGGCGGCCGAGGAGGTCGAACGGGCCGAACGCGTGGCTCGGGCCATCGGGGTGCCTCACGCGCTCCTCCCCGTCGACCCGCTCGCGCTCCCGGAGTACCGCGCGAACCCCTCGAACCGATGCTTCTTCTGCCGTCAGGTCGAGATGGGGGCAATCCGGGCGTGGGGCGACGCCCGGGGCCGCTGGCGGTACGTCGACGGCGTCCACCGCGACGACCTCCTCGACGACCGTCCGGGGCTCCGGGCGATGCAGGAGGCCGGGTTCGAGCACCCGTTGCTCGCCGCCGGCTGGGGAAAGGCGGAGGTCCGCGCGTTCGCGCGGGCCGCCGGCCTCCCCAACGCCGAGGCACCGTCCGAGGCCTGCCTCGCCTCCCGGATCCGGCACGGGCAACCGATCTCGGCGGAGCTCCTCGGGCGGGTGGAACGGGCCGAGGCGGAGGTTCGGGCGCGCGGCTTCCGCCGGGTCCGGGTCCGCGTCGACGGCGCGACCGCCCGGGTCGTCGTCGATCCGGAGGAGACGCCCCGACTGCTCGCGGCGCCGTTGTCGACGGAGCTCGCGGCCGCGCTCGCTCGGCTCGGCTTCGACGCCGTCGTCCTCGACCCGGTCGGGTACCGCCGGCGGCCGGGGGCATGACGGAGGCCGCCGCGGACCCGGGTCGGCTCCCGCCGATCGTCCGGGAGGACCGCCCGTTCGAGCTCGAGACGGAGATGGTCCCCCAGGGGGACCAGCCGGCCGCGATCGACGGGATCGTCCGGAAGGTCCGGGCCGGGGACCGGTTCGTGACGCTCCTCGGGGTCACGGGGTCGGGGAAGACGTTCACGATGGCCCACGTCGTCCGCGAGCTCCAGCGGCCGACGCTCGTCATCTCCCCGAACAAGACGCTCGCCGCCCAGCTCGTCAGCGAGTTCCGCGCGCT
>JASHUV010000003.1 GCA_030039825.1 Thermoplasmata archaeon | reverse complement strand
AATGCCGCCGGGTCAGGCGGGAACGAGCCGGCCGGAAGACTCCCGCTTGAGGTGGCCGAACTCCGGGAGGCCGCGGAGCGCCTCGCCGGAGAAGACCGGGCCGTCCGTGCAGACATGGTAGGGGCCGAGCGAACAGGCGTCGCACATGCCGAGGGCGCACTTCATGACCCGCTCCACCGACCCGATCGCCGGGACGTGGGCCGCCTCGGCGGAGGCGAGGACCTTGCCCATCATGACCTCCGGACCGCAGGTCCAGAGCGCGTCGAAGCGCTCCGACGCGAGCAGGGCGTCGGACACGCGGGTCACGTATCCCCTCCTCCCCGCCGTTCCGTCGTCGGTGGCGATCTCGACGCGCGCCCCCATACGGCGGAACCGTTCCGCGAACAGGAGCTCCGAGGCCGTCGTGGCCCCGAGCGCGACGGTCAGCCGGGCGCCTCGCCGCGCCGCCGCCTCGGCCGCGGGCGCGAGCACGGCCGATCCCGAGCCGCCACCGACCAGGAGGATCCGGCCGGGGGAGAGGTCGAACGCGTTGCCGTACGGGCCCCGGATGCCGATCCGGTCGCCGACCGCGATCGACTGGACGGTCCGGCTCGTCGACCCCATCACCTTGACCGTGACCCCCTTCGATCCCTCGACGTAGGAGAGCGACATCGGGATCTCGTCGTCGCCCGGCACCCAGAGCATCACGAACTGGCCCGGACGGGCCGCCGGGGCGAACGGAAAACGCAGGGTGACGGTGCTCGGGGTCTCGAGCACCCGCTCGACCACCGGCACGACCGTGCGCATCATCGGTTCCCTCGGACCGAGGGCGCGGCCGGCATCGCCGGCGCGGCGGCCCGCTGGGCGAGCCCGATGGCGCTCGCCGCGCTCGGAAGGCCGAGCTCGCCGAGGAGGCGGTCGAGGTCGGAGGCGATCCGACCGAACAGCCCGATCCCGTCGAACGCGACGGCCGTCCCGATCTCGACCGCCGACGCCCCGGCCATCAGGTACTCGATGACGTCCTCGGCGGATCGGATCCCGCCGACGCCGATGACGGGGATGGTGACCGCCCTCGCGATCTGCCAGACGCAGGCGAGTCCGATCGGCTTGATCGCCGGGCCGCTCAGGCCCCCGATCCCGTGGGAGAGGACCGGCCGGCGGAGGCGGATGTCGATCGCGATCGCCTTCAGCGTATTGATGGCGCTCACGGCCGACGCCCCGCCGCGCTCGGCCGCGCGCGCGAGCGCGACCGGGTCCGAGGTGTTGGGCGTGAGCTTCACGATGACCGGGACCTTCACCCGGGCGCGGACGGCGCGGGTCACGGCCTCGACCTCCTCCGGGACCTCGCCGATGTCGGCCCCGAGGCCCTCCGCGTGCGGGCAGGAGAGGTTGAGCTCGACGGCGAGCACGCCCGTATCGGCCATCCTCCCGGCGAGCTCCGCGAACTCCTCCGCGCTCCCCCCGAAGACCGAACCGATGACGGCGGCCCCCCGGGCGCGGGCGACGGCGATCTCCTTCGGGTACTCCTCGATCCCCGGGTTCGGCAGGCCCATGGCGTTGAGGAACCCCCACTGGTCGAGCGCCTCGACCGTCGGGTTCGGGTAGCCGGGTCGGGGCGCCGCACCGATCGACTTCGTGATGACGGCGCCGGCGCCGGCCTCGTACGCCCCGGCGAGCGAGGCGCCGCTCTCCCCCCAGATCCCGGAGGCCAGGATGAGCGGATTCCTCAGCGAGAGACCCGCCCAGCTCACGCGGAGGTCCGCCACCGCGCCGTCGAGGGGCCGGGGCTTATAAATGCGAAGCCCGTCCCGGCGCGCCATGCGCCTCGAGAAGCTCACCGACGCCGCCCGGTCGGCGATCGAGCGCGCCTTCTCCCACGCCGCGGACCTCCGGCATGCCGAGGTCGGGCCGGTCCACCTCCTCTGGGCCCTCGCCTCGGACGAGGAGGGATCGACGGCCGCCGTCCTGCGCGCGGTGGAGGTCGATCTCGCGGGCCTCCTCAGGTCGGTCGAGGAGGAGCTCGCGCGGCTCCCGACCGCGGAGCACGTCGCCCCGTCCGACCAGTACATCTCCCGTCCCCTCACCTCGGTCATCGAATCGGCCGAAGAGGAGGCGGCGAAGCGCAAGGACCGCTACACGAACGCCGACCTGCTCCTGCTCGGGCTCCTCTCGGTGAAGTCGCCCGCCCGGGACCTCCTCGAGGAGAAGGGGGTCCGCCGGGGCAAGGTCGAGGACGCGCTGAAGGCGCTGCGGGGCGCCGCCCGGACCGTTGAGACCCGCCGGGACGAGGAGGAGTACCGCTCGCTCGACAAGTACGGGCGGGACCTGACCCGCCTGGCCCGGGAGCGCAAGCTCGACCCGGTCATCGGCCGGGACGACGAGATCCGCCGGGTCATCCAGATCCTCTCCCGCCGGACGAAGAACAATCCGGTCCTCATCGGGGAGCCCGGCGTCGGAAAGACCGCGATCGTGGAGGGGCTCGCGCTGCGCATCGCCCTCCAGGACGTTCCGGACGCGCTCAAGGAGAAGCGCCTCATCGCGCTCGACCTCGGCGGCCTGCTCGCCGGGGCGAAGTTCCGCGGCGAGTTCGAGGAGCGCCTCAAGGCCGTCCTCAAGGAGGTCGAGCGCTCCGAGGGGCGGGTCATCCTGTTCATCGACGAGCTCCACACTGTCGTCCACGCCGGGGCCACCGAGGGGGGCGCCCTCGACGCGTCGAACCTCCTCAAGCCGGCCCTCGCCCGCGGGGCGCTCCACTGCATCGGGGCGACGACGATCCAGGAGTATCGGAAGTACATCGAGAAGGACGCGGCCCTCGAGCGTCGCTTTCAGCCGGTCGTCGTCGCCGAGCCGACGGTGGAGGACACGATCTCCATCCTCCGGGGACTCAAGGAGCGCTACGAGCTCCACCACGGCGTCCCGATCCACGATTCGGCGCTCGTCGCCGCCGCGACGCTCTCCGCCCGGTACATCCCCGACCGCCACCTTCCGGACAAGGCGATCGACGCCGTCGACGAGGCGGCCTCCGCCGTCCGGCTCGCGCTCGATTCCCGGCCGCCGGAGCTCGACCAGCTCTCCCGGAGGATCCGCCAGCTCGAGATCGAGCGGGCGGCGATGCGGCGGGAGAAGGACGCGGCCTCCGTCGACCGGCTGAAGAAGCTCGAGAAGGAGCTCGCGAACCTCACCGAGAAGGAGACGGCGCTCGTCGGCCGATGGCAGAAGGCGAAGAGCACGATCCAGTCGGTCCGCACCCTCCGCGAGAAGCTCGACGCGGCGAAGGCCGAGGAGGCGAACGCGGAGCGCTCGGGCGACCTCGAGGCCGCCGCGCGCCTCCGCTACGGCACCGTCCCCGACCTGCAGAGGGAGATCGACGCGACCTCGAAGCTCCTCCTCCCCCGGGCCGGCGAGGACCTCGTGCGGGAGGAGGTCGACGAGGAGGACGTCGCCCAGGTCATCGCGAAGTGGAGCGGCGTGCCGGTCTCCCGGATGTTGGAGGGGGAGACGCAGCGCCTGCTCGGCCTGGAGGCCGCCCTCAAGAAGCGGGTCGTCGGTCAGGACGAGGCGGTCCGGCTCGTCGCGAACGCCGTGCGGCGCTCGCGCTCCGGGCTGAGCGACCCGAACCGCCCGATGGGGGCGTTCCTCTTCGTCGGTCCGACCGGGGTCGGCAAGACCGAGCTCGCGAAGGCGCTCGCCGAGGTCCTCTTCCAGAGCGAGCGGGCGCTCGTTCGCATCGACATGAGCGAGTACATGGAGAAGCACACGGTCGCGCGCCTCCTCGGCGCCCCGCCGGGGTACGTGGGCTACGAGGAGGGGGGGCAGCTCACCGAGGCCGTCCGGAGCCGCCCGTACACGGTCATCCTGTTCGACGAGGTCGAGAAGGCCCACCCGGACGTCGTGAACGTCCTCCTCCAGCTCCTCGACGACGGGCGGCTCACCGACGGCCAGGGACGGACGGTCGACTTCCGCAACGCGCTCGTCATCATGACGAGCAACCTCGGGACCGACCTCCTCGCCCAGGCGACGAACGAGGAGGCGCGCGAGGAGGTCATCGACACGGCGCTCCGCGGCTTCTTCCGGCCGGAGTTCCTGAACCGGATCGACGACGTCGTCATCTTCCGCCCGCTCGGCGAGGCGGAGATCATCGAGATCGTCGAGCTCCAGCTGCGCGCCGTTCAGGAGCGCCTCAAGGAGCGGCGGATCCGCATCAGCGCGACCGCGGCCGCGAAGAAGCGCCTCGCGAAGGAGGGCGTCGACCCCGAGTACGGCGCCCGACCCCTGCGGAGGGCGATCCAGCGCGCCGTGGTCGACCCGCTGACCGTCGAGCTCCTCGCCGGGCGGATCCGGGACGGGAGCGAGGTCGTCGTGGACGTGAAGGACGGGGAGCTCACCATCGCCGCGAAGGGCACGGCGCTCCCCGCGGCCGCGGAGTGACCCGGGTGACCGGCGCGATCACCGTCGCCGTCGTCGGCGCCCGCGACGTCGCGAAGGACCTCGGCAAGAAGGGGACCTCCTCCGACGTCACGCTCTACAACGCCGTCCGGGACGGCCACGCGGCGACGATCGTCGAGCCGACGCAGTTCCCGGAGAAGCTCGCCCCGCTCCTGACGGCGCTCGCCATGGCCGACCGCACCGTCGCCGTCGTGAACGAGCTGACGCGCGAGGTCGCGGAGAGCCTCGCCGCCGTCGACCTCCTCGAGACGCCGGTCGACCTCCTGACCGGCCCCGGCGTCGGCGAGGCGGAGCTAGGGCGCGCGCTCAAGGGGACCCGGCTCGAGAGCCTCCCGGTACGGCCCCTCGACCTTCCCCACCTGCGGGCGGAGGTCGACGCCTGGGAGGCACCGCCCGCGCCGGGGAGCGTCCTCGTGCCGATCGACCACGCCTTCCCGGTGAAGGGCGTCGGCGCCGTGGCCCTCGGCGTGGTCCGACGGGGGACCCTCACTGCCCACGACCGCCTGCGGCTCTACCCGTCGGACCGCCTCGTCGAGGTCCGGTCGATCCAGGTCCACGACGCCGACGTGAGGTCGGCGGCGACCGGGGAGCGGGTCGGCGTCGCGCTGAGGGGCGTGGAGGCCGAGGAGCTCGAGCGGGGGCAGTGCCTCGCTCCCGAGGGCGCCCTGACGGTGGGGGCCCGGCTCTCCGGACGCATCGAGAAGCCGTGCCCGTACTACCGGGGGCGGGCGGTGCCGGGCCTGTCCGCCCACCTCCAGGTCGGGCTCCAGCTCGTCCCCGTCCGGATCACCGGCGCCGACGGCCCGACCCTCGCGCTCGAGGCCGATCGGGCGGTCGCCGCCGTCCCGGGGGCCTCGGCCCTCCTCGCGGACCTCTCGCCCAAGGCCGGCCCCCGGCTCGTCGCGCGGCTCCGGCTCGGCCCGGGCGCCGGACCTTAGACAGGGAACTTTCAAACCCTCCCGCTCTGTCGGACCACGGCCGTGAGCGAGCCGGCCGCCACCGAGGCCCCCAACGCGGAGGCCGCCGAGACCCGCTTCTGCTCCACCTGCCGGACCGCCTTGAACCGCCTCGGCGCGCAGCCGATCCGCACCGGGGGCCTGCCGAACCACCCCGACGCGGTCCTCTGGCTCGACACCCAGTGGTGCCCGCGCTGCGGACGGGTCGAGTTCTTCACCGCCCGCGGGCCGGACGACGCGGCGGCGCCGGCGAACCCGCCGGGTTAGGCGAACATCGTCACGGACTCCTTGCGGAGTTCCTCTTCGCCGACGACCTTCTCGATCGCCCGCTCGAAGTCGACGAACGTGACCTGCTCCCGCTCCTCGCGGATCGCCCACATGCCGGCCTCCGTGCAGATGGCGCGGATGTCGGCGCCCGTCGCGCCCTCGCACCGCGAGGCGAGGGCCTCGAAATCGACGGGCTCCTTGACGGCCATCCCGCGGGAATGGATCTTGAAGATCTCGGTGCGGCCGGCGTAGCTCGGCAGCGGCACCTCGATGATCCGGTCGAACCGGCCGGGGCGCAAGAGCGCCTCGTCGAGGATGTCCGGGCGGTTCGTCGCCGCGATGATCTTGACGTTGGAGAGCGGCTCGAAGCCGTCCATCTCCGCGAGGAGCTGCATGAGCGTGCGCTGGACCTCGCGGTCCCCGCTCGTGGCGACCTCGAGGCGCTTCGCGCCGATCGAGTCGACCTCGTCGATGAAGATGATCGTCGGCGCCTTCTCGCGGGCGAGCTGGAAGAGCTCGCGCACGAGGCGCGCGCCCTCGCCGATGTACTTCTGGACGAGCTCGCTCCCCACGAGGCGCACGAACGTCGCGTGGGTGTGGTGGGCCACGGCCTTCGCCACCATCGTCTTCCCGGTCCCCGGCGGACCGATGAGGAGGACCCCCTTCGGGGGATCGACGCCGACCTTCCGGTAGAGCTCGGAACGGAGGAGCGGGTACTCGACCGCCTCGCGGATCTCGCGGATCTGGTCGGTCAGGCCGCCGATGTCCTGGTAGGTGACGTTCGGCTTGTCGACGATCTCGCTCGCCGCGACGAGCGGGTCGAGCGAGGCCGGAAGGATGCCCATGACGGCGAGCGTCTGCTTGTTGAGGGCGACGCGGGAGCCGACCGTGATCTTCTCGTGCTCGACGGTCTCCGCCCAGTTGACGACGAAGTCCGGCCCCGTCGAGGACTTAACGACGACGCGCCCGTCGGTGAGCACGTCCCGGACGCTGCCGACGATGAGCGGCGGGTAGCGCAGCCGGTCGAGCTCGGTCTTGAGCCGCTTGACCTCGCGCTGGAGGCGGAGGATCTCGGCCTCCATGTAGTGCCGCTCGCTCTCGACCCGCTTGATCGCCTCCGAGAGCTGGTTGTTCCTCAGCTCGAGGAAGTTCACGCGATCGAACGATTCCGGCAGGGCCCCCGGAGCCTCGGCGTCGCTCATTCCGATCGAAGTCTCCCCCGGGAATCTCGTCCCGAAGACGTCGCGAGAAATAGAGGCGCTGCGGCTTATAAGGAATGGTCCTCGCCGGGAGCATGGGCCGACGGGGAGAGGTTGAAGCGGGGAGGGCGGCGGCCGCGTTCGCGCCGGGCCACGTCACCGGTCTCTTCGCCCCCTCCGAGTCGGGGCAGGATCCCCGGGCCCGCGGTTCGGTCGGCGCCGGGATCGTGCTGTCCCTGGGTGCCACCGCGACGGCGCGCTACCGGCCCGGGGGGGCCCGCCGCGTCGTCGTGACGGGCGAGACGCCGGGCGAGCTCCCGATCTCGACCGACGTCGCCGACCGGCTGCTCGCCCGCCGTCGGGGCGAGCTGTCCGTCTCGATCGTCCACGATCTCCCGATCGGACAGGGACTCGGCATGAGCGCGGCCGGCGCGCTCGCCACCGCCCTCGCCGTGGCCCAACTCGTCGGGGTCCCGAGAGAGCGCGCCATCGAGGTGGCCCATCTCGCCGATCTCTTCGGCGGTGGCGGGCTCGGCGGCGTCGCGGCGATCCTCGGAGGCGGCCTCGAGGTCCGCTCGGTGCCGGGGATCCCCCCGTGGGGGAGCGTCCGGCATCGCGCCTTCAAGGGGCCGATCTTCGTGGTGATCGCGGGCCCGCCGATCCCCACGCGGGAGGCGCTCGCCGACCCGGGGTTCCTCGCCCGCGCGGAGGCGTCGGCCCACGGCCCCCTCGTCGCGCTCCGACGCCGCGCCGACCCGGAGCGTTTCTTCACCGCCGCCGAGGCGTTCACCGACGCGGTCGGCCTCGCCCGGCCCGAGCTCCTCCGCGCGATCGCCGAGCTGAGGGGCGCCCGGGCCTGGGTTGCGCAGGCGATGTTCGGGAACTGCCTCTTCGCCCTGCCCGAATCCCCGGGAGGTCGCGACCGCCTGATCGAGCTCCTCGAGGCCCGCCGATGGCCGGCCATCGAGCTCGCCGCCTCGCCCTGGGGGCCCGGCCTCCGTCGGGTGGAGCCGGCGCCCCGACCCGGTCCGGCGTAATCTTTTAAGCCGCACCCGGCTCGGCCGCCACCCCCATGACGCGCAAGCCGGCCCGGATGTACCGGAAGATCGAGGGCCAGGTCTACACCCGGCAGGAGTACATGGGCGGCATCCCGGCCTGCCGGATCACCCAGTTCGACACCGGGAACCTCAAGGGCAACTTCCCCGTCGCGCTCTCCCTCGGTGTCGAGGAGGCCGCGCA
Organism: Thermoplasmata archaeon; assembly: GCA_030039825.1. Classification (GTDB taxonomy): domain Archaea; phylum Thermoplasmatota; class Thermoplasmata; order Lutacidiplasmatales; family UBA184; genus Lutacidiplasma. The sequence goes on along the minus strand of JASHUV010000003.1, from coordinate 1,200 downwards.
GGTCCGCGACACGGCGCTCGAGGCGGCCCGCATCAGCGCGGTCCGGGTGCTCGAGAAGTTCGCGCCGAACGAGTTCCGGCTCAAGGTCCGGCGCTTCCCCCACCAGATCCTCCGCGAGCACAAGATGGCGACCGGCGCCGGGGCCGACCGTATCTCCGACGGGATGCGCCGGGCCTTCGGCAAGCCCGTGAGCCACGCGGTCCGCGCGCAGATCGGGATGGAGCTCCTGACCGTCTACACGACGGCGGCGCACGTCGCCGACGCGAAGGAGGCCCTTCGGAAGGCCTCCCACAAGCTTCCCGTGCCGACGCGGCTCAACGTCGTGACGGCCGCCTCGTAGCGCTCGGCGCGGCGCGCCCGCGCCGATCTAGGCGGTTGACGGCTCGGGCGCCGGCCGCACGATCAGCACCGGGCAGTTCGCGTGGTGGCTCACCGCGTCGGAGACGCTCCCGAGGAGGAGGCGCTTCGTCGTGGACATCCCGCGGGAGCCGATCACGAGGAGATCGGGCCGGTGCTCGTCGAGGAAGCCGATGATCTCGTCGACGACGACCCCTTCGAGGCCGACGCCGGTGACCGCGGAAAGGCCCGCCGATCGGCAGGTGGCCACCGCGGCGTCGACGATCTCCTGGAACGCCTTGGCCTCGCTCTCCGGGACCTCGGTCGGGACCCACGGCTCCTCCGCGGTCACGTAGACCGGGTGGACCGGCGCGACCGCGAGCACGGCGAGCTCGCTCCCGTTCGCCTTCGCGAGCTCGATCGCCATCGTGAGGGCCCGCGCGGCGACCCGGGAGCCGTCGACCGCCACGACGATCCGGGGGAAGAGCGGCGGCATCGCGGTCGTGGACCCCGCCGGGGCCTCATTATGGATGCGCCCGGCGCCGCCCCTCGGGTCCGAGGGGAAAAAGATGTTATGCTCGCCCCGCCCAGGACGAGCGGGACCAGGGCATGCCGATCTGCTCGAACTGCGGAGGGAACGATTTCGTCTGGGCGAATCGCGTGCGCAGCGGGATGATCGGCCGGGGCGGGCTCTCCCTTCGGGGGGGCGGCGAGGCCGAGCTCGGGACCCGCATCTGCCGGTCCTGCGGCCACGCCGATCTCTTCGTGCGGGACCTCGAGCTCGTTCGTTCGCCCCACCGTTGGAAGCCCGGGGAGTTCGTGCCCATGCCCGCCACGGCGGGAGGCCGGCGATCGGGCGGCCCG
>JASHUV010000065.1 GCA_030039825.1 Thermoplasmata archaeon | reverse complement strand
GGGTGGTTCGGCTCGACCAGGCGTTCGAGCGTCGGCGGCACGGCCGACCGTCGCGGGGGCTCCTCCCGCGGGGGCGGGGCCACGGGCGGGGAGGTCGGGGCGGCGGGGGACGGTGCCGCGGGAACGGGGAGGAGGACCGGGGCCGGGGGGCCCGTCGAGGGGGCCGGCCGATCGATCGCCTCGATCGTCGGGGCCGGCAGGGTCGGCACGGGCCCCGGGGCCATGCCGGTCCTCAGCTCCCCGGCGGCGTCGGCGAGTCGGCTCACCCTCTCGGCCGCGCGCGGGGAGGCCGGCGTCCCGCCCGCGGCGTCCCGGGGGTCCCATTGCTGGGCGAGGACGCTCACGAGGGCGCGGGCGCGCAGGAGGTGGAGGGCGACCTTGTCGGCCTGCCGGGCGGCAGCGGCCGCTCGGAGCGCGACGACCTCCTCCTCGGCGGCGTGGACGTCGATGCCGAGCGCCTTGAGGTCGCCGAGGTCCGAGAGGAGCTGGCCGACCTCCTCGGGTCGGTAGGAGGCCTCCTCGCTGCTCCCGCCGGAGAGCGCGCCCGCGGGATCGACGACGCGGCGGGTGTCGCGGGAGATCGTCGAGGCGAGATCGATGTGGAGGCCCGTGCCGGAGATCCGGTACGGATGGAGCCGGGCGTCGTGGTCGCTGCCGCGGAACTTCTCGACGCCGATCGCCCGGACGGTCCGCCCGTCGAGCTCCCAGCGGAAGAGACGGATCTCGCCGCGGGCGAGGAGACGCTCCGCGCTCTCGAACTCCTCGACGGGCGACTCGACCGTCAAGAGCGCCGTGATCCTCAGGTCGGAGAGGAAGCGCAGGAACGTCTGGGCCCCCAGGGTCTCGTCGATCCCCTTCATGCAGAAGTACTGCAGCGCCGTCAGCGAATCCACGACGAGCCGGGTGTAGTTCTTCCGGGCCGCCTCCATCTTGAGCGTCTGCTCGAGCGCCGAGTAGGTGACTTCCACGCTGACGAGCTCGGCCGTCTTGCGGATGTCGAGCGGGACCTGACCGAACGGGACGGAGGAGCGCACGGCGGCGATGTCCTTGAACGGGGCCCGCTCGTAGCGCATCACGTCGGGGATCGCGTCGAAGACGAAGACCTGGGCGAGCTCGGGCTCGAGCGAGCGGTGGTTGATCCGCATCTCGTTCGGCGGGTCCTCGAGCGTGACGAGGAGGACCCGCTCGCCCCGCCGGACCCCGTCGCAGAGGAACTGCAAGGCGAGCTTCGTCTTACCGGTCCCCGACGGACCGACGACGAGGTAGGGGCGTCGGCCGACGAGGCCGCCGCGCAGGATCGTGTCGAGCTCGGGGTTGCCGGTGGAGACGCGCGGGTCGGCCGGCGGCGGTTCGGCGTCCGACCCGGCGCCGCGCGCACCGGCTGTGGCGGTCACGGTGAAAGGGGACCCTCACCGTGACATGGGGGCGCCTTCAATATATGCGCGGTGGCGGCGGCGCGCGCTCCGTCCCGCGACGTTCCACCTCCGTAAGGCCGGGAGCCCAAATACGCCCCGCCCTCACCGGCACGATGCGCGCTCGGTCCCGGGCGTCCGCCGACCGGCTCCGGGCGCTGGCCGCCGGATTTCCGGAGGATCTTCTCGGGGGCTGGGCGCTCGGCCATCGCCTCGACCCCCCCCCGCCCGGGCCGCTCGCCATCGTCGGGGTGGGCGGAAGCGGCATCGCCGGCGATCTCCTGGCGAGCCTGCTCCGGACGCCCGGGGCGGCCCCGGTCCTCACCCTCCGCTCCGTCGACGGGAACCCGGCCGCCCTTCCGGCGAGGGCGACGGTGGCGTTCGTCAGCTACTCCGGCGGAACGCGCGAGACGCTCGCGGCGTACGACACCCTCGCGGGACGGTCCGGGGCCCGCGTGACGGTCGGTTCCGGCGGGGAGCTCGAGCGCCGGGCGCGTCGGGACGGCGTCCCTCACGTCCGCATCCCGACCGGCCGGCCCCCGCGCGCGGCGCTCGGTTGGCTCCTCGGCGCCCTGCTCGGCTGGGCGGACGACCGGGGAGGGGAGGGTCGGGGCCAGCTCGAGGCGGCCGCCCGCCGCCTCAAGCTCGTCCAGCCCGAGTGGCGACGCGCCGACGGTCCGCCGGCCCGCGTGGCCGAGCGCGTGGGCCGCCGCCAGCCGATCGTGCTCGCCAACGCCGAGCTCGGGGCCGTGGCCCGGCGCTGGGCGAACCAGATCGAGGAGAACGCGAAACGCCTCGCCACGGTCTCGCTCTGGCCGGAGTGCCTCCACAACGAGCTCGTGGCGTGGGAGGTCCTGCCGACCTCGCGGGCCTCGGGGCTCGCCGCGCTCATGATCGAGACGGGCCCCGCGGCGCCCCGGTCCGTGACCGACTACCTCGAGCGGGTCTGGGACCGCCGTGGACTGCTCTCCGAACGGATCCGCTTCGAGGAGGAGGACCTCCTCACGACCACCCTCGCGGCGGTCTCCTTCGGGGACCACCTCGCGGTGTCCATGGCCGAGCGGGCCGGTGTCGATCCCGTGCCGGTCCCGGCGATCGACCGGTGGAAGCGATGGTCCGAGGCCGGACCGGCGCCGCGAAGGCCTTAATTCAGGAGAGACCTCCGCCGCCACGGTGCTGAGGTAGCCTAGCCCGGCCAAGGCGCCAGATTCGAGATCTGGTGGTGCGTATGCATCGCGGGAGTTCAAACGGGACGGGGGGCCCCACCCCCCTCCCGGGGAGTCTCCCCCTCAGCGCCTCCCCGTCCGTCGAGGTCATCGTTGAGCTCGTCCGGGGGGCCAGCGTCGACCGTCGCGTGGCCCGCGTGGCGGCGGACGCGAGCGTCCGGACCGCGCTCCGGGCCGTGGGCCTCTTCGGGGAGGGGAGCGCCGTCCTCGACGGGGGGCGTCCGTTGCCGCTCGACACGCCCGTCGGCGCCGCCCGCACCCTGACGGTCGTGCCGACGTTCTCCGGGGGTTGAACCGACCTTTCGGCCACCTCGGTCCTTGCCCAAGCGCTTAAGGCTGAGCACCGCGCATCGTACGCGTCTAGGATTCGTCCCATGCCCCGTCTCACCGAGCCTAACTGCCCGGTCTGCGACTCGGAGGTCACCGGACCCGGGGAGACCTGCCCCCGCTGCGGCCTCCCGCTGTCGCTCCGGGAGGAGGCGCTCCGCACCCTCACGACCCGCGATCCGTACGTCCGGCCCCCCGCGGGCAACGGCCCGGGCCGTCGCAGCGCGGGGGCCCGTCCGGCGGCGAAGCGCCGGGGGGAGACCGTCGAGCCCGCCGCCGACGAGCTCGATCGCGCCGTGATGCTGCTCCGCCGGCTGGACGGGACGGCCGAGGAGCTCGCCGGGGAGATCCACCGCGCCGCGTGGGCGGAGATCCGCGGCGATCCGACGGAGGCCGTTCGCCTCCTTCGGGCGGCGACGATCCGCGCGAACGAAGCCGCGCTCACGCACCTCGAGGGGCGTCGCCGCGATCTCGACGCCCGGATCGCCTCGCTCGTCCGGGACGGCCTCGTCCCGAGCGCCACCCCCGCCGAGAAGATCGGCGAGCTCCTCCACGAGCGCCGTTTCGAGGAGGTCTCCGAGCTCCTCGACCGGTGCGAGCGCGAGATCGAGCAGCTCGAGGCGGAGGTCGAGAGCGTCCGCGCTCCGCTCCGCGAGTTCGACGAGATCCTGGCGCTCGCCCGATCGGCGAACATCGACCTCCCCGGCGTCGCCGAGGAGGTCGCGCGGCTGCGCGCCTCCATGTCCGGCAGCGCCGGGTCGGCCCACGAGGCGGCCGAGAGGGCCCAACGCACCCTCGCCGAGCTGCGCGGCCATCTCCCGGCCGCCCTGCGCGAGGAGCTCGACCGCCACGATGAGGCGCTCCGGGCGTACCCCGACGCCCATGCCCGGGCAGCCGCCGCCCGGGCGCTCCACGCCCGGACGCGGGCGCACCTCGAAAGCGGCCGCCTGGCCGAGGCCGTCGAGAGCCTCGAGGATCTCCGGGGCGCGATCCGAACGCTCGGACCGCCGCCGGTCCCCGAGGCGTTGCGGCCCCCGGCCGAGCCCCTCGCCGACCCGGGTTCGCGCCCGGCACCGGGTCCCCAGGTCGCCCGCCTCATCGAGATGGCCCGACGGCTCGCCGGCCAGATCCGCGCGCTCGAGCCGGACGGCGAGCTCGCGACCGAGGCGGCCGCCGACATCCGCCGGGCGACCGAGTTCCTTCGCGAGCGTCGTCTCGCCGAGGCGGAGGCGCTCCTGACCTCCCTGACCCACCGGCTCGCCACCGGGCCGATCGCGCCCCCGGAGGGCGCCCCCCCGTGACCGCGACCGACGCCGCGACCGCCGACCGGGTCACCGAGCTCCTGCGACGGGCCGGCGAGCTCGAGGAACAGGGCGTACCGTTCCCGACCGAGTCGATCCGGACCGCGATCGAGAAGGCGGTCGCCACGAACGACACCGTGAAGACCGGCTACGTCCTCGATCGGGCGGAGCGGCTCCTCGTGGGGACGCTCAAGGAGTGGGAGCCGGTCGAGCGCGCGATCTCCAAGGCGGAGGTCCTCCGGACGACCGCCGAGGAGCTCGGCATCGGTGTCGCCCATCTCGACGCGAACGTCGGCAACCCGCGGGCGTTCGTCCAGGCCGGGCCGATCTCCGCCGAGCTCTTCCGGAACGCGGAGCGGATGGCGACGACGTCGATCGAGCTCCTCCGACGGGCCATCCCGGAACGTGCCGTCGCCGAGGCGCGGAAGCTCGGCGTCTCGATCCAGGCCGCCCAGCGGCGGGGCGAGGACGTGCAGGAGGCGACGACGGCCTTCCGCGCCCTCTTGGCCGCGGTGCGCGGCGAACCCTCGCCCGTGCTCGTCCAGCGCCTCTCCGCCGTCCGCCGGGCCGTCCAGCGCATCCCATCCCCCCCGGCGATCGCCTTCCCGGAGATCGACGACGCCGACGAGATCCTCCTCGAGGCGCGGATCCTCGCGCGCCGCATCAACCGCATCAAGCGCAACGCGCGCGACGCCCAGAGCGCCGCGCGGCTGATGGCCCACGTCCGCGCGGCCCTCGCGGAGGACCGGCGGGGCGGGAGCCCCCAGGAGGAGATCGAGGAGCTCTGGGGCGAGGTCACCCGTCTCACGAACCAGTCCGGGAGCCACCCGACGACCCCGGCCGTCCCGCGCCCGGCCCGCCAGGACCCGGGGCCGATCCGCTCCCGCGACCCGCGGGCGCCGGCCCGCCTCCCCTCTCGGGTGCCGTCGGAGGACGTCGAGCTCGCCGACGCCCGCGCTCGCCGGGCGGCCGCACGTCGGAATCCTTAAATATCTGATATTCGTCGATATAATCCTTGGCTCGCCGCGAGAGCCGTCCGCACTCCGTGCGGCGGGAGGTCGGCGTGGTGGTCGCCATCGGCGGTTCCGGTCGGTTGACCGTGAGGTGCCTCGACGAGAATTTCCTCCCGGAGGGCCGTCGCGTGCGCGACGTCGCCGGCACGG
>JASHUV010000064.1 GCA_030039825.1 Thermoplasmata archaeon | reverse complement strand
CCGGGGACGCACTTCACGACGGTGGCGGAGGTCGGAGAGGCGTTGGACGCGGCGGTGGGCTATCGGAACGACGAACGGATCCGACGGGGGAAGCGGTTCCGAGACACGGTGCGGAAGAACCGACGGCACCAGGCGCGAGTCCCGGTCTGGCTCCGGATTACAAAAGCCGAAGTTGCTTCATAGCCGGTCCACTAGCGGACGCGGAGATCGAGCCAGGCGAGGCTCGCGTGGACCATCTTCTGGAACGCTTGGACGAACGGCGTCGAGAAGCCGAAGTGGGGGAGGGGCCCGTTGAAGAGCTCGGCCGACGCCTCGGGATTAGCGGGGATCGTCGCGTCGGCCACGCCGTCCCCGATCGGGACGTAGGCCTTCGACGTCGAGTTCGTGTAGGAGATCATGATCGTATGGCCCATCCCGTAGATCTGGCCGAGGCAGGATGGGTAGGTCGTGATCGTCCCGTCGAGCGTCGAGATGTCGAGGAGCGGGCCCTGCGAGCTCAGCTGGTTGTCCACGAAGAGGTAGACCCCCTCCGTCGCGTTCGCCGTGTAGCCGAGGATGTCGTCGGACTGGTAGACGATCGGCTGGGCCGTCGCCGAGGAGCTGACGGCGACGGCCTTGAACGATTCCGACCAGATCGTGAAGAACGTCGTGAGGTTGTACTGGTAGTTCCAGTCCGACTGGATGTTGATGGAGTTCGTGGGGAAACCGTCGGACGCCGGCTCCGTGACGATCGGTAGATCGCAGGACGCTCCGCCCGGGTAACTATTGTTCTCGCCGATCAGAGCGGGGAGCTGGACGATCGAGCCGGAGATGTCGATCTTGAGGACCGGCGCGGTCCCGTAGACCTCGGAGGCATCCGGGCACCAGGTGTTCCCGGATTGCGGATCGGACGTATGCGCGGCGAAGGCGGGGTTCCCCGCGGAGCTCGGCACCGCCTGGAGAGTGATGCACGGCGTCGGGAGGTTCGAGACGATGAGGACGGCTCCGACGACGGCGATGACGGCGATCGGGACGCCGATGAGGGCGGCCCGCCGCCACTTGCCCCCGCGGGCCGAGGGCTCGTGGCCGGCCTTCTTGCGGATCCGGTCGCGACGCCGCTGGTCCCGGCGCTCCTCGGGGGTCAGGTTTTCCGGTGCGGCGTCGGTCCCCTCGCTCTTGCCGCGGCGCTTGGACACGGCGCGCGCAGCCTCGCCCTCCCCATAAACCTCTCGGGCGGCGTCGCGCGCCTCCCGGCGGCCGGGCGGTAAAGAGGCCGATCGGCCGTGGTCGGGTGATGGAGGAGGTCGAGGTCCTCGTCGTCGGCGCGGGGCCGTCCGGCTCGACGGCCGCCCGCCGCCTCGCCGAGGCCGGCCACGACGTCCTCGTCCTCGAGGAGCACCCCCGCGTGGGGGTGCCCGTCCAGTGCGCGGGGCTCGTCTCCGCGAGGGTGATCGAGCTCGCCGGGTCCGATCGGTTCGTCCTCCGCTCGGTCCGGGGGGCGACCGTCTTCGGGCCCGAGCGCGCCCGCGTCAGCTTCCGGGCCCCCGCGGCCCGGGCGTACGTCATCGATCGCGCCGGTCTCGACCGTCACCTCGCGGAGGCCGCCGCGCGTGCCGGCGCCCGCTACGCGACCGGGACGAAATTCGACCGCCTCGAGCCGGACGACGGCGCGGCGATCGCGGTCCTGCGCGGACTCGACGGGACGGAGCGACGGGTCCGGGCCCGACTCGTCATCGGGGCCGACGGCGTCGCCAGCGCCGTCGCCCGGGCCTTCCGGCTGCGTCGTCCGGTCGAGATCCTCCCGGCGTTCGAGGCGGAGATCCCCGGGGCCGGCGGCGACCCCGAGGAGGTCGAGGTCGACCTCGGACGCTCCATCGCGCCGGGGCTCTTCGGCTGGTCGATCCCCGAACCGGACGGCGGCGCCCGCATCGGAGTGGCGGCGGAGGCCGACGGGACCCCCGCCCGGCGCTACTTCGAACGCCTGGTCGACCGCATCGGCGCGCGCCGCGGGCGCCGTCTTCCCGGACCGACCTCCCTCATCGTCTCGGGCATCCCGATCGGCGCGGTCCCGCGGATCTCCGGCGAGGGGGTCCTCCTCGTCGGTGACGCCGCGGCCCAGGTGAAGCCCCTCTCGGGAGGGGGGATCTTCACGGGAATGCGCGGGGCGGAGTTCGCCGCCGCGACGGCCCATGCGGCGCTCTCGGCGGGCGACGTGTCGGCCGCGCGGCTCGCCGAGTACGACGCCCGGTGGCGGCGGGAGCTCGGCGAGGAGCTCGACCGGGCGCTCTACCTCCGGCGCCTCTTCCGACGCCTCAGCGACGCCGAGCTCGAGAAGGTCGTCGCCGCGCTCGATCGCGCCGAGCTCACGGGGACGATCGTCGCCTTCGGCGACATCGACTTCCCGACCGGCGTCGCTCGGGCCCTCTTCCGTCAGTCGCCGTCGCTCGTCCGGCTCGTCCCCAAGGCCCTGGGCGCGCTCTGGGAGGGCGCGGCCGGGCGGGCCCCGGAGCTCGACCCCGGCCCGCGTCGCCAGGCGACGTAGCCCCCGACGGCCGCGAGCACGATGCTCCCGCCGAGGATCGCATCGATCCAGGGGGCGAGGCTCGGCCCCTCCACGAGGACGGCCGTCTCGGGCAGGACCCCGGAGACCCCGAGCCTCGAGAGGTTCAGCGTCGACGTCCGATTGGTGAGGAGCGTCGCGTTCTCCCACTGCGCCGTCGAGAAGTACCCCCGCGACTCGAACCGGTAGACGCTCCCGCCCTCCGTGAACGTGAGGGCGGTGCGGATCGAGAAGGTCCCGGACGGCGCCGAGGACGGCGCGCTAACGGCGAGCTCGCTGCCCGAAGGTCCTGGGTAGGTCCCGCCGGGGGGGAGGGCGCCGATGAGGACCGTCACCGAGCTGCCGGTCCCGTTCGGGCCGGCGAGGGCCGGTACCCCCGAGGCCGGGAGCGGCGAGGTCGAGTTCCCCGGATAGGCGGAGAAGGCGTAGACCCCGAACTCGAGCCTGATCGACGACATCGTCGCGGCGAAGGGGTTCGCGAGCTCGTAGCCGATGGGCCCGGACCCCCCCGGATCGAGGACGGGGGCGGAGAGGTTCGAGAGGAGCTCGCCGCCGTCGCTCGCGGGAAGGACCGGGTAGGAGGCGCCCGCGAACGGGGTCGCGCCGAACGACGCGCCGAGGAGGAGCGCGGCGGCGAGGGCGACGACGGCCGGCCTAGGCACTCGATCCGTCCCGCCGCTCGCTCGACTCCGCCATCGCGACGAGGCGGCGGATCCGGGCGATCGCCTCGCGGCGGCCCCGTTCCCCCCCTTCGCCGAGAAGACCCGCGGGGCCGGACCGCGGGGGCGGCGCCGGGCCGACGACCCCGACCTTGTAGAGCGCGCGCGCCAGGTCGAGCGGCCGCCCCGTGGCGAGGACCGCGGCGTCGTCGGCGCGGTACTCCTCGCGTCGGGTCACGCTCGAGGAGATGTACGCGAAGAGCGGGTCCCAGCGCATCAGGCGCGCGAGGGTGCGCAGGAAGGTGAGGTAGCGGCCGTCGAGCCCGGCGATGTGACCGACCTCGTGGGCGACGACCGCCCGGACCTCCTCCTCCGTGAGGCTCGCCCGAAGGCCCTGCGAGAGGACGATGACCTCCGTCCGGCTCAGGCGGCCCGGCCGAGTCCCGACGGTCAGAAGGGCGAAGGAGAACGCGTAACGCTCCGGGGCGCGCGAGCCGAGGAGTCGGACGGGCTGCGGAGGAGGCGCGAGCCCCTCGGGCCAGGGGAGCTCGGCGGGGTCGAGGAGGAGGAGGATCCCCCGCCCGACGACCTGGTTCATGACGAAGGCCACGAGGAGGATCGCGAACGCGCCGACGGCCCCCGCGATCCAGAGCGTCGCCCCGGCCGGACCGAAGATCGGGAGGAGCTCCGACGGGGACCGGGCCACCCTCAGGATCGCCGACCAGCCGCCGTTCTCGATGACCCAGAGGAGCGCCGTGGTGGCAAGGAGCGACCAGAGGGCGAGGAAGCCGGCGGCAAGGCGGAGGACGAGCGTCGTCGAGGCGGCGCGGTAGGCCGCCGCGAGCCCGACCCCGGCGGCGACCCAGATCAGGACCGGGACGACGAGGAGGAGGGGCGGCGCCACGACGAGGACCCCGCTACAGCTTCAACCGGCGGCGGAGCTCGCGCTCCTCCGACGGATTGAGCTTCGCCAGCTCCTCGTTCAGGTGGACCACCCCGCTCGGTCCGAAGAGCGCCACGACGCCCTTCAGCACATTGACCAGGTACTTATGTTCGAAGTCGACGGTCCGGTAGACGTACCGCTCGCCCCCCCGGCACGGCTCGCGCGTGCGCCGCACGAGCCCCTTCTCGAAGAGTCGGCTCAGGACGGTGGCGACCGTCGTGTAGGCGAGCTTGTCGCCCTCCTTGCCGAGCTCCCTCAGCACCTGGCGGGCCGAACCGGACCCCAGCCGTCGGAGCGCCTTCAGGACCTCCGTCTCGAGCGAGCCGATCACGCGGGCGACCTCGGGTGGACCGTCTTGGTACGGGGGGGTTCTTGAGGGTGCGGACCGGACGGTACGAGCGGGAACGGCCGGTCCCCCTCCCGCGCGACGTGCCGGGGCCCGGTCGGGCCCGGCCGGAACCGGGCGAAGCATAACGGTTAATGCGCGCGCCCGGGTTCCGACCCCCCGTGAGCCCCGACGCCCGCCGGCCGGAGTCGATCCTCGACCTCATCGGCGGGACCCCCACCCTGCCGCTGAACCGGGTGTCGCGGGGGGTCCCCTACGCGCTCCGGGCGAAGCTCGAGTTCCTCAACCCGGGCGGCTCCGTCAAGGACCGCATCGGGAAGCGGATGATCGAGGAGGCCGAGGCCCAGGGCTCGCTGAAGCCGGGGGGGACGATCGTCGAGGCGACGAGCGGGAACACGGGGGTCGGCCTCGCGCTCGTCGCGGCGGTGAAGGGGTACCGGATGGTCTTCGTCATCCCGGACAAGATGAGCTCGGAGAAGATCCGTCTGCTCCGCGCGTACGGGGCCCGCGTCGTCGTCACCCCGAGCCAGCTTCCCCCCGACCACCCGATGAGCCACTACTCCGTCGCGCGCCGGCTCGCGAAGGAGATCCCGAACGCCTACTACCCGAACCAGTACGAGAACGCCCACAACCCGGAGGCCCACTACCGCACCACCGGGCCCGAGATCGACGCCGACGGGGGGCCCGCGCTCGCGGCCGTCGTGGCGACGGTCGGGACCGGGGGGACGCTGAGCGGGGTCGGGCGGTACTTCAAGGAGCACCGCCCCGGGGTGAAGATCGTCGCGGTCGACCCGAAGGGCTCCGTCCTGGGGCCGTACTTCCGGACACGTCAGTCGGTCCGGGCCCACCCCTACCTCGTGGAGGGGATCGGGGAGGACATCGTCCCGAGGACGATCGACTTTCGCGTCATGGACGAGTTCGTCGAGGTCGGGGACCGCGAATCGTTCGAGACGGCGCGGCGCCTCGCCCGGGAGGAGGGGCTCTTCGTCGGCGGGTCGTCCGGCGCGGCGGTCGCCGGGGCGCTCAGCTGGCTCGCCACCCGCCCGCTCCCGGCCGGGGCGACGGTCACGGTCCTCCTGCCGGACTCCGGCGACCGGTACCTCACGAAGTTCTACTCCGACGAATGGATGCGGGAGAACGGACTCGTCGACGAGCGGGGATCCGCGCGCCTTCTCCTCGCGGCGAAGACGACCCCGGCGATCGTGAGCGTCGAGCCGACGGCCCGCCTGCGCGACGCCCTCGCGCTCTTGAAGACCCACGAGATCTCGAGCCTCCCCGTGCTCGACGGCTCGACGAACGTCGGGAGCCTCCCGGAGGAGGAGCTCCTCCGGCGGGCCATGGACGACGCGACCACGCTCGACCGCCCGGTCGCTTCGCTCCTCGCCCCCCCCTTCCCCGAGGTCGCCGCCGACGCCTCCCTGGGCGAGATCACCCACCGCCTCCGGGAGGGACGGGCCCTCCTCGTACGGGAGCGGGAAGGCGGCCCGGCCATCGGCGTCCTGACGCGGCGCGACCTCGTGACGTTCCTCTCGCAGGGGGGTGAGGCGGCTGCGCTTCCGCACTAAGGCGATCCACGCCGGGCAGCCGCCCGACGCGGCGACGGGCGCCGTCAACGTCCCGGTGTACCTCTCGAGCACCTTCGCCCAGTCCTCGCCGAACCGGACGAAGGGGTACGTGTACAGCCGCTCGGGGAACCCGACGCGGGCGGTCCTCGAGCGGGCCCTCGCCGAGGTCGAGGAGGGACGCACCGGCCTCGCCTTCGGCAGCGGCCTGGGGGCGCTCACGACGCTCCTCGAGAACGTGCCGTCGGGAAGCCGGATCGTCGCGATCGACGACCTCTACGGGGGGACGTGGCGTCTCTTCGAGCACCACCGCCGCCAGTTCGGGATCACCGTCGACTACGTCGACATGACCCGCCCGGAACCGCTCGAGGCGGCCCTCGCGCGCCCGGCGACGATGGTCTACCTCGAGTCCCCCACGAACCCGCTGATGCGCCTCGCCGACCTCGCCGCCGTGGCGCGGGCCGCCCACCGGGCGAGGGCGACGGTCGTCGTCGACAACACGTTCGCGACTCCCGCCCTCCAGAGGCCGATCGAGAGGGGGGCGGACGTCGTCCTCCACTCGACGACGAAGTACCTCGGCGGTCACTCCGACGTCATCGGCGGCGCGCTCGTGGCGAAGGACGCCGAGCTCGGGGCCCGCCTCCTGTGGCTGCAGAACGCGGTCGGCGCCGTCCCGAGCCCGTTCGACTGTTTCCTCGTCCTCCGCGGGCTGCACACGCTCGGCGCCCGGATGCGCGCCCACGAGGAGAGCGCCCGCGCCGTCGCCGAGGTCCTCGCGAGGAGCCGGAAGGTCCGCGCCGTCCACTACCCAGGGCTCGCCTCGCATCCTCAGCACGCGCTCGCGCGGCGCCAGATGGACGGGTACGGCGGCATGATGAGCGTCGACCTCACGGGGGGGCTCTCGGCGGTCCGGCGCTTCCTCGCCCGGCTCGAGATCTTCACGCTCGCGGAGAGCCTCGGCGGGGTCGAGTCCCTCATCGACCACCCGGCGCTCATGACCCACGCGTCGGTCCCGAAGGCGGACCGGGTGGCGCGGGGGATCACGGATGGGCTCCTGCGCCTCTCCTGCGGCATCGAGGACCCGGCCGACCTCGCGGAGGACGTCGCGCGGGGGCTCCGCGCGGTGTGACCCGATGCGGCGCGTGACCGTCTACGACACCCGGACCCGCGAGAGCCGGCTCTTCGTCCCGCTCACGCCCCCGAAGGTCGGCCTCTTCGTCTGCGGGCTGACGCCGTACGACGAGGCGCACATCGGGCACGGGCGGACGGCCGTCATCTTCGACGTCGTCGCCCGGGCGCTCCGGCGCTGGGGCTACCGGGTGCTGTACATCCAGAACGTCACCAACATCGACGACCGCCTGATCGCGAGGGGGGCCGAGCAGGGGGTCGACCCGTTGAAGCTCGCCGACCGGCACTTCCAGGCGTGGCGGGACGACATGACCGCGCTCGGGGTCCGGTCGGTGAACTACTACCCCTACGCCACCGACTACATGCCGGAGATCCTCGAGCAGATCGCGACCCTCCTCGCCAAGGGCTTCGCGTACACCACCCAGGGGTCCGTCTACTACGACGTGGCGAAGTTCCCCTCCTACGGGGCGCTCTCCGGGCAGCGGATCGAGATGGCCCGGACCGGCACCCGGATCGAGAGCGAACCGGGCAAGCGCGCGTCGGAGGACTTCGCGCTCTGGAAGGCGGCCCGACCGGGCGAACCGAGCTGGGAGTCCCCCTGGGGGCCGGGACGCCCCGGCTGGCACATCGAGGACACCGCGATTACGGTCCGCCTCCTCGGCGCCCGCTACGACCTCCACGGGGGGGGGATCGACCTCAAGTTCCCGCACCACGAGGCCGAGATCGCCCAGGCGGAGGCGGCGACCGGGGCCGCCCCGCTCGTCAACTTCTGGATGCACGCCGGGATGCTGAACCTTCGCGGCGAGAAGATGTCGAAGTCGCTCGGGAACATCATCTCCCTGCACGCGACGCTCGAGCGCGTGGGGCCGGAGGTCCTCCGCTTCTACTACCTCAACGCCCACTACCGGCAACCCCTCGACTTCGTCGAGGGGAAGAGCCTCGAGGAGGCGCGGGAGGCGTACGCCCGGCTCGAGCAGGCGGCGCGGCGCCTCTCGGAGGCCCGCGGGGCCGCCACCGGCGAGGACGGGGAGGGCGCCGAGCTCCCCGAGCGTCTCGCGCGCGAGGCGGGGGAGGCGGTCGAGCGGCTCGACGCGTCCCTCTCCGAGGACTTCAACACCCGCGAGGCGATCGCCACGCTCTTCGGGTGGGCGCGGACGCTCGGGGAGAGGATGCCGGAGCTCGGCGACCTCGGGCCGGGAGCGCTCGCGGAGCTCGCCGCGCCGTTCGACTGGGCCCGCGAGGTCCTCGGGCTCTTCGGGGGCGGCGGTACCGGGGCGGGGGACGGCCCGCTCGGGCCCGCGATCGAGGTCGCGCTCGCCGCCCGCGCGCGGGCCCGGGGCCGCGGGGACTTCGCGGAGGCCGATCGGATCCGGGCCGAACTCCTCGACGCGGGGATCGTGGTCGAGGACGAGGGGGGTCGCTCGACCTGGCGGAAGGCGCCCCCGCGCATCGCATGAGGGGGTTCGGCTTCGCCGAGCACGGTGGGCCCGATCGGCTCGGCCACGTCGAGATCGCCGAGCCCGAGCCGGGCCCCGGGGAGGTCCGGGTCCGTTGGCGGGCCGCCTCGTTCAACCACTTGGACCAGTTCACGCTCGCGGGCATCCCGGGGGTCCCCATCGAGCGGCCCCACGTCCTCGGCTCGGACGGCTCCGGGGTGGTCGACCGGGTCGGCCCCGGGGTCGAGGGGTGGTCGGTCGGGGAGAAGGTCCTCGTCAACCCGGGGCTCTCCGACGGGGAGTGCCCCGCCTGCCAGCGGGGGGAGGAGGCGTACTGCCGGAACTACCGGATCCTCGGGGAGCACACCCAGGGGAGCGCGACCGAGTTCGGGGTCCTGCCCGCCCGCAACCTCCGCGCGCTGCCCGAGAGGCTCTCCTTCGAGCAGGGCGCCGCCGTTCCGCTCGTCTTCCAGACGGCGTGGCGGGCCCTGAAGAGCGTCGCCGGCCTCCGGGCGGGCGAGAGCTGCGCGATCATCGGCGCGGGCGGCGCCGTCGCCACGGCGGCCATCCAAGTGGCCGCGCGCCTCGGGGCCCGGGTCGTCGTCGCGACCCGGAGCGAGGGGAAGGAGGAGAAGGCCCTCGCGCTCGGGGCCGAGTCGGTCGTGAGGTTCGGCCCGGACCGACCGCTCGACAAGCTCCTCTGGCCGTGGAGCGGGAAGGCCGGGGTGGACGTGATCTTCGACTCGGTCGGCGCCCCCACCCTCCCCGGCTCCGTGCGTTCGCTCGCCCGGGGGGGTCGGGTCGTCGTGATCGGGGCGACCGCGGGACCGGTGGTGGAGATCGACCTCCGGACGATCTTCTGGCGCCAGGGCTCGATCCGTGGCAGCACGATGGCCCACGTCGCCGAGTTCGACGAGGTCCTCGGCGAGCTCGCGCGCGGGCGGCTTCGCCCCGTCGTCGACGCCGTCTACCCGTTCGACCGGGCCCGGGAAGCGTTCGACCGCCTGCTCGCCCCGGACCTCTTCGGCAAGGTCGTCCTCCTCGGTCCCTGACCGTCGGTACGGGGCGTCCTCGCAGCGGGGGGTTTTTTATAGACGAACCTTCCACTCTTCACGAGTGACCCACCGATTTGGCCCCTCGGGGTCCCTTCCCCTGACCGACCGAACCGACCGAACGGGCGTCGGACTGCTCGCCCTCGCCGGGCTCGTGGTCCTCATCCTCCTCCTCGGGGGGCTCCTCGCCCCCGTCCCGGGCGCCGCCGCGTCCCCGTCGCGGGCGCTCGCGGGACCCGCCCCCGGCCCCCTCGCCCCCTCCGCCCACGCGCTCGCCGGGGGGGACCTGATCGTGCCGTCCGGGGGGAACGTCGTGATCGCCCCCGCGGCCGGCAACATGACCTACTACGAGGGCGGGAACATCACGGTCGCCGCGGGCGGGACCCTGACCGTCCGCAACACCACGCTCGTCTTCGTGGAGTACATCGGTGACAACGGGACGGTCGCCCAGAACCTCGCCCACCTCGACACGTTCACCGACGCGGGAACGGTCGTCCTCGAGAACTCCTCCGTCACGACGCTCGTGGACGAGATCGCCCCGGTCGTCACCCTGACGCTCAACGTCACGGGCAGCTTCGAGATGACCGGCGGGGCGCTCGAGTTCCCCGGCGCGATCACCGTGGACGGCGCCTCCGCGGTCTTCCGCCTCTCCCACGCCACCATCGAGGCGAACCCCCTGGTGCCCGAGATCACCCCCCCCGCGAACGACACCGACGTCGACCAGCTCCTCGACGCCGTCAGCTACGCCCCCTCGCTCACCGTCCTCGGGGGGGGCCGCGCGACGCTCCTCGCCTCGCACGAGCTCGACACGTTCGACGACGGGAACGTGACGGGCGTGGTCAACTATACGACCGTACGCGCGGGACTCCCGGTGACGGCCTCCGTCGGGCCCGGCGTTCTCACCCCCGTCTCGGGGACGAACCTCACCTACCTCCCGGCCCCCGCGAACACCCCCTCGGCCCTCGGCCTCGCGATGGCGTTCCCGAACGTCCTCTCCGCCTCCCTCGTCCTCAACTACACCGCGGGCGCCACCGCGACGTCCGTCGGTTGGTCGTTCGTGGACGGCGCCTCCTACGCCCTGCCGACGATCACCTTCGCCTCGACGTCGCGATCGATCGCCGTCCCGCTCCCCGCCGCCGCCATCGCCGCGATCGACGCGGCGGGACTCCCCGCCTACATCGCCGCGCTCGAGAGCCGTTCCGTCTACGTCGAGGAGGGCGCGACCACGGCCGCGGTCGACGTCACCGAGGTCGCGGTCACCTACATCGAGTGGAGCTTCAACGAGACGGTGAGCGGCCACGGCTCGAACCTGACCGCGGCCGACTCCTCCTTCGACCTCAACTGGGGACCGACCCCGGGCGTCGGCGGGGCGACCTACGTCCCCGCGAACTCCTCGAAGCTCCTCCTCACCGGGGGGGCGGAGGCGTTCCTCGCGAACGACTCCGTGTCGGCGACCCTCCCGCTCGCCTACACGAACCAGTCCTTCGTCGTCACCGACGCCTCGAGCCGCGCCACGTTCTACCGGTGGCTCGTCGTCCCGGTCCGGTCCGGCGGGGGCCTCCCGATCTTCGGGGCGTCCGTCACCCCGTTCTACGCGTACGGGGGCGGAACGAGCCTCAACGCCACGGCGACCGCCCTCAACGCCCTCGCGACCGCCGACCCGGACCTGGCGAGCTACGTCGCCGCCGAGGACGCCCTCTGGGGGGCGCCCGGGTACGGGGAGAGCGCGTCGAACGGGAACGCGACGCTCCTGCTCGCCTCGACCACCCTCTCGGGCGCCACGCTCCCGGACGGCGCCTACCTCGGGGACTACCACCTCGGCGTCCAATCGGTCGCCGGGAGCGGGACGGCGAGCTGGATCTACGCCTCGGTCGACCCGTATCCGACGTTCATGGCGGAGAACGGCACCAACGCGACCGCCCCCAACGTCGCCTCGACGGTGGTCTTTACCTCCTACACGGTCGTCCTCTCGCTCGGCCGCGTCAGCGTCGCGGGGGCCGCCCCGGTCACCGGCACGAACGGGAGCGAGATCGCGGTCGACGAGAACGTGACGGTCGGGACGACCGTCTATAACAACGGGACGGGCACGGTCTCCGCGTTCAACGCGACGCTCCTCTTCGTCCACGGGACGGACCTCAACGGAACGGTCATCGCGCCGGAGATCGTCTCGGGCTCCCTCGCCCCGGGCCAGGACCGCGCCATCGCCTTCAACTGGACCGTCAACGGCACGCTCGTCGGCCTCGCGACGGGCGGGGTGCTCGGGACGTTCGAGATCCTCCTCCACTGGGAGCCGGGTAACGGCAAGGCCGTGGCCGACGCCTCGGTGACGATCGTCCCGCCGTACGTGACCTTCACGCTCACCGCCGCGGCCCAGACCGCGCCCGCGGGTTCCGCCGTCACCGCGGCGGCGTACGTCGAGCACGAGGGGGCCGGCGAGGCCCTCCTGAACGTGACGCTCCTCGGGCCGAGCGGGGAGTACGACCTGACGACGGAGCGCTCGCTCCCGAACGGCAACACGACGCTCGCCCTCCTCCTACCGACGACCCTCGACGCGGGCCGCTACTCGCTCCACGCGAGCGCCTACTTCGAGGGTCGGACGGTCTGGTCGAACTTGACCGACGTCATCACCGTCCCGTCGCCGGCGACCTCGAGCTCCACGCCGTGGTACGACACCTCGATCGCCGGGATCCCGCTCTGGATCCTGCTCGTGATCGTCATCATCGTGGTCGGCGCCCTCGTGGGCTTCCTCCTCTTCGTCCAGCGCCGCGCCAAGGGCAAGGTCGTCGAGTGCGGCGAATGCGGCGCGATGATCCCCGAGAACGCCACCACCTGCCCGAAGTGCGGCGCCGAGTTCGAGGCCGACCGGGTCCGCTGCAGCCGCTGCGGCTCCACGATCCCGGGCAACTCGCGCGTCTGTCCGGAGTGCGCGGCGACGCTCCTCGGCACCGAGGCCGACGAGAAGTCCGACCCGGAGCGCCAGGGGTACGCCGACTTCGTCGAGCGCTTCCGGGCCGAGGGCAAGAAGGCCCTCGGGGACTCCTACTCGGAGAGCGCCTTCTGGGACTGGTGGAAGCGCCAGTCGACCTACGTGCCGTTCAGCCAGTGGAAGATGCAGCAGG
>JASHUV010000063.1 GCA_030039825.1 Thermoplasmata archaeon | reverse complement strand
TCCTTCTCATCCGAGCAGTTCAGGAGAAGGAGCTCAGGTCGACGGAAGCCTTGGAGGATCTCGATCGCTTGGTCGCTCTTGGTTACTACCTTGACCCCCGGCTCTACGCCGACATTCGGGTGCGCCTAGGGAAAAGTGATCGCTAATGTCAAGCGGCTTTCAGACGATTTGGAGGGAAGCGTCGCCACTCGAGCGCTACGGTCTCCTCGCATTCTTGGGCGGGATCGCGATTTTCGGATTCGCGGCGGCTTCGGCGCTTGCCGGATTCGTTCCGAGTTGCGCATTCACCTCCTATACTTGTCCGACCCCCGGCTGGTTCGACGATTCGTTCTATCTCGCGGTGGCCCTGTTGTTTCTTGGCGTCACGATGGTCGGGGTGGGGAGCCTTCGGCGCAATCTCCTGAAGCGATAGCCTCCTGGAGTCGATTCTCGGACTTTGAGGAAGAGTGTTTTCCCAGGGTCGGTCAGGTCGAGATCGAGCTCTATATCCCCCCAAGCGCGACAGGGACCATCGATTGGTGGGCTGTTCGCTGAGCTACGAGCGGCGCCTCCGGAGGATACTTCAACGCGGGGTGGATGGGAGGGTCGAGGCGATCGTTGATGGCGGGCAAAGGGGCGAGTTCGACCTACGAGATTCGCACCAGATTCCGAGCTCCGTTGGATTTCGTGTACCGCTGGTGCACCGACTACACTGCGCAGGACGCTCGCCTTGAGGGGGAGCGGTACGAGCGACGAATCCTCAAACGTACTTCGAACGAGGTCGTCTACGAGGACCTTGACGACCTCGACGGGGGATGGTTCTGGTCGCGGATGGTCTTTCGCCTGCATCCCCCCGACCGGTGGCACGCCGAGTCGGTCGGGAGCCATCGCACCTACTCGCTCGATTACCGCCTATCCGCGCTTCCGAACCGACAAACTCTGTTGACCCTGCCGCCCGACGCCGTCCATTTGGCGTGGGGGGTCGAAACCCCCCGAAGACCCAATGGGAACGGGACGTTGGCAAGAGCTGGAAGACCTTTGCCACGTTCTTGGAGCGGGACTATGAGAGGTTCCGCCGGAAGCGCGGCCGGTAAGAGGAATCGGGCCGGGCCGCTTCGATCCGAGACCGGAATCGGAGGGAGGGGTGGATCGCTCGCCTCCGGTTCGGCTCCCGACCTTCGACACCCTCTCGCTCTACCGAGAGTTGGATCGGGTGAGAGTGTCCAAGGCCCTGAGCTGGCAGGCTGTCCCCCGTGAGATGTGGGAAATGTCCCGCGAATTGAATCGCCGTCGCCACGATCACTCCATCAGCGCTTCCACGATCACCGTACTCCCACAGCGAGCCAATACGAGCTGCCAGCACGCGCTGATCTTCTTCCGTTGGATCGACCGGGCTCCGGAAGATTTCGTAACCGGACGACGGCCAAGAACACTCGGACGGCTGCCGCGGGCGGGATCGGATCGTCGGCTCCGCTGGGACCTCTCCGAGCTTTACGAGGCTCTCAACTCTCAACGCATGTCTGAGGGCTTGACCTGGGCCCAACTCGCGGTCAAGCTCGGATGCTCGTCGAACCAACTCCGGGGGCTCCGCACCGCCCGGTACGCGACGAACATGGGATTGGCGATGCGGATCACCCAATGGCTACGGCGGCCCGCGGCCGAATTCGTCTACGCCACGACGCGGTAGGGCCAGAGCTTGGGACCCGGGGACGGCTCCGGGCTCGCGGCTTGACCCTAATCGGCGGCCTGTCCTCGTGCCGCCGCGGCCGGCAGGTCCTCGGTGGCTGCCGGACGGCCCAGGCGGTAGTTTTCGAGCAGCAGGCCAACGACAGCGAGAAGACCCGCCAGGACCAGACCGACCACGAAGATTGCGGTAAATGCCGTACCGCTCGGCACGGTGAGGATCGCGGTACTTCCGAGCGGCCCTCCGCCGGGCACCTGGATGGAGCGAGTGTACGTCGCGAGGAAGGAAGCGACGAGGACCGGGCCCGCGCTTGCCCCCAGGTCCTGGAACATCTCGGTCATCCCCATGTGGATCCCCGTCTCGCCCTGCCGGGAGGAGACCGCGATGACGTTCGTCACCGAGACCAGGACGGTGACGAGCCCAACGAACGTGGGTACGGCCTCGAGGACCAGGGCGACGTACGAGTCGTGGTCGAGGAGGAGGAGAAGGAATCCCACCATCGAGAGGGCCGCGCCCAGAAGGACGAAGGGGCGGGGCCCGTACTTGGACACCCCCCGGCCCACCAGCGGGGCCGCGACGAACATGCTGACCGTGGTCGGGATGCTGGCGATCCCGAAGGCGAGGACACTGTCTCCGAGACCCACCGCCGGGAATTCGATCAGGACGGTCAGCACGACGAAGGCCGTGAAGAGACCGATGCCGACGAGGAACGCGCCGAAGTAGCTCAACGCGATGTTCCGCTGGCGCAGGCGGGTGAGGTCGATGATGGGTTCCGCCGCGACCCGCTCCCGCCAGATGAAGAGGCCGGCCAAGAGGACGGCGACGCCGAACAGCTCCGGCGCCCCGAACCGGAGACCCGCGACCGCTCCACCGGTCCAGTCGGTCCAGCCCCAGGTGGGACCGAGGGTCAGGCCGACGAGAAGGGACGCCAACGCGCCCCCGAGGAGCGCGGCGCCCGGGAGGTCCATCCGCCCTCCGGTGCCGGCCTGTGTCTCCGGTAGCCAGCCGAGGGCGAGCAGCGGGAGCATGAGCGCGAAGGGGGCCACGGCGCCGTAGGCGATCTGCCACCCCCAGGTCTGGATGAGGTACGCCCCTCCGACGAGCCCGGTCGCGGCACCGGCCGCGAACATCGAGGCGATGAGGCCCTGGGCCGGCGCAACCTGCGCCTTCGGCAGGCTCTCGGCGACCATCGCGAGCGCGAGGGGGAACATGGCGAGCCCCAGTCCCTGGAGCCCTCGGACCCCGATCAGGAGGTAGATGGCGTTGGTCCGGTCGAGCCCTATCCCGCCCGCCAGGATCGGGGAGAGCGGCGCGAGGACCACCGCGGCGGAGTAGATCCCGAGAACGACCGAAAGGACCCGCCGCTTCCCGTACAGGTCCCCCAGCTTCGCGAACACCGGCGTCGCGCAGACCCCGACCACGAGGTAGGCCGACAGGATCCAGGCGACGGTCGTGTACGGGGCGTTACCGAAGAACGTGGCGAGCTTCGGGAGCGCGGGCACGAGCATCGTCTCGATGAAGTTCACGAGGAGGGCGGCCGCCGCGAGAACCAAGAGGATGCGCCCGGGATGGCTGAACCTTGTCGCCGAAGGATCGGGGGTCGTCATTGTGCCCCCCTAACCGAGCGAGCCACGTCAATCCCGTGCTGGCGGTCCCGAGAAGGTCGGCAGTACGGCCCTCCCGGTTTCCGGTTTCGTCGGGGAAGCTCCAAATGTCGGAAGGAGCGTCCCCGGGAGCCGTGATCGAGGATCCGCCCGGCCTGATCCCGCGCCCCGCGGACATCGACCTTGACATCTTACGGGAAATGTACCACGCCCGCGCCGTGACGATCGCCGGCGTCGACCCGAGGCTCAACGCCTCCCGCGTGGCCGAACGGTTGGGCATCGGCCGCGCCAGGGTCGACGCCCGGCTCAAGGAATGGGCCCGGTATGGCCTCCTGCGCCGTTTCGACGTCTGGCCGAATCCCTCTCTCCTGGGACGCTCCGGATTCACGCTGGACGTCCGGGTGACCGACCGCTTCCGCAAGGAGGAGGTGTTCGAGCGGATCCGACTCATCGATGGGGCCGTGGGGGCGATCGACTTCGTCGGGGAGTGGGTGACGACCCAGTTCGTGGTCGCGACCCCCGCGGACGCCGCACGGACCGTCGCGCTCGTTCGGGGCATCGCCGGTGTGGCGGAGGTCGGGTCGACGATCGAGTGGGGACGGGTGGAGTCGGACCGGGAGCTTTCCCCCCTCGACCTGCGGATCGTACGGGTCCTCCGCCGCTACCCGACCGAGCCGCTGTCGGTAATCGCCCGGCACGTCGGCGTCTCCACGAGAACGATCACCACCCGGTACGGTCGGCTCGTTGAGGACCTCGCGGTCTGGTTCGTTCCGGTCTTGGATTTCCGGGCGCTCTCGGAGCCGGTCGTGAGCCTGAACGTCGAGATGCGGGGCCCGGCGGAACGTGAGAGCGTTTCCCGGGCCCTCCGGAGGGCCTTCCCGAAGACCCTCGAGTTCCGCCGTGCGCCGTTCGGGCCGGTGCTCCCGGACGCGTTGGCCGTCTACTTCGTCCTCTGCTCGTCGGCGGCCCGCGTCGAGGACCTCGAGGGCTTCGTCCGCCGGCTCTCCGGGGTCCAGGCCGTGGAACTGCTCGTCATGATCCGGATCATCTCCTTCCCGGAGACGTTCGACCGGCTCGTCCAAGCGGCCTTCGAAGGGAAGTAGCGCCCGGGACATCGCTTCGATCCCAGCGACCTCGCCATTGGTCGCGGATCCGGTGGTTCCCATCACGTCGCCCCGGTCGAGCCGAGCGGGGAACGCCCGGTCCCGATACGGAGACGGGGAGCCGCCCCAGCCCGCGGCGGACCGGCAACGGCCGCCTCTCGGTGGCGCCCGGGCTCGGTCAGCGGACCCGCCCGGCGTCGACACCCGCGCTCCCCACCCTCCGGCGGGCGATGCGAGGCGGAGGGCGAGGTCGGAACTACGCCGCCGGGGGGGAGCCGCCCTTGCGCCGGGTCACGAGGGCCGTCAGCACGGCCCCGACGACCACGCCGGCGACGACCGAGCCGATAGCGATCCCGGCCACGGTCGTACCGGCCACCCCCGAACTCGACCCGCTTCCCGAGCTCGACGGGGTCGAGGGAGCCGCGGTCACGACGATCGTCGTGCGGTTGGAGAGCGACGCTCCCGCACTGTCGGTGACGACCACGGAGACGGTGAAGCTCCCCGTCGAGGCGAACTCATGGACCGGGGAGGGCGACGACGACCCGGAGCCGTCATCGAAGCTCCAGGCGTAGACGAAGGGGGCGCTCCCGCCACGAACCGATTCCTCGAAGGTCAGGCTCTCTCCGATAGTCGCCGTCGTCGGGCCGACGATCAGGGTCCCGGTCGGGGTCGCCGAGACCGCCACCCAGAGCGACGCGGACGTGCTGTAGCCGTCGGCGTCCGTGGCGCGCAGCGCGACGAGATAACTTCCCGCCGTATCGAAGGTGTGCGAGACGCTCGTCCCCGACGTGGACGGCGACCCGTCGTTGAAGGACCAGGCGTCATCGAGTGTGCCCGTCCCGTTCTGAGCGAGGGCGGTGAAGCGGATCGGGATGCCGACGTCGGTTTGCGTCCGATTCGCGACGATGGCGGCCCCTGAGGGCACAGAGGAGACGGTGACGTTGAACCGCTCCGTCACCGCCGTTCCGAGATTGTCCTGGACGACGAGCTGGGCGGTGTAGACCCCGGGCGCGGAGTAGGAATGCGTGGTCGCCGAGACGCTCGCACTTCCCCCGTCACCGAACTGCCAGGCGACCACGTACGAGCCGCTGCCTCCGGACGGGTTCGCGGAGAAGGCGACCGCTTGGCCGACGTCCGGGGTCGCCGGCGCGAGGGACGGAGTGGCGCTCAACGCGGGGTTCACGGTGATCGGGGTCAGCGCCGAGGCGGTCCCCGCCAGCTGATCGGTGACGGTGACGACCGCGTCGGAGGTCCCGGCCGCCGTGGGCGTACAGCTGAGGGTCAGTGCGTCCCGCGAGGAGCAACCCGCGGGCAGTCCGGTGTACGCGACGGTGAGCCGGCCCGCCCCGTACGCCACCCGCGCGGTGAGCGACGCCGACCCCCCGAGGTCGAACGTCGCGGGGGAGGCCGAGAAGCTCTCGACGGCGGGCGGTATCGCCAGTACGGCGAAGCCGCCGTCGTAGCCGTTCGTCGCGTTGTCGATCGAGAACCAGATCTCTCCCCCTTCGCCCGCGGCCGCCGCGGCGACATAGACCGCCCCCGTCAAGGCTCCCCACGCCCGGAGGTAGCTTACGGGATTCGCCGTCGTGGCGGAGCTTCCGTTGAGGACGACGATCGTGTCGTTCGTGGGGGCGGCCCCCGATTGGTACGCGTTGGGGTCCTGGGTCAGGTACAGGTAGGAATTGTCCGGATCGAAGGTCAGGGACCCTGCCGCCTCACCGTAGGCGTCCGCGACCGGCGGGGGGACGACGGTGGTGACGAGGCCGAGGGACGTGGCCGAGATCACCGAGATGTTCTCCGTCGCGCTGTAGGAGGCCGTCTCGGCGCTCGACGCGAAGTAGACCATGTCGTCGGTCGGATCGAAGGCGAGGCTCCCCGGGCGCTGCGCCCCGCCCGGGTAAGGAAGGACGAGGCTCCTCTCCGAGTTCGTGGACAGGTTCATGGCCACGATCTCGAGATCCGGCTCGGAGGCGCCATACCGGGTCGTGTTCACGCCCGCAAAGTACAGCGTGCTCAGGTTCGCAGCGATCGTCACGAGCTCGGGCTGGAACTCGGAGGGAAGCGGCAGCGCACTCGCCGTGAAGCCGCCGGTCAGCGTGTTGAAGGCGTACACCCCACCGGAGCTCGGCACGTTGTCCGGTGCGGCCTCGACCGCGGCGACGTAGACGAGATCGGTCCGCGGGTCGAACACCATGGACCCGGGGACGCCCGGTGCCGGCAACGGGACCGGAGTGCCCAGCGCCCGGGTCGAGAAATTGTACGACTGGATGGCGCCGGAAGTCGTCGTCAACTCCCCCAGGTAGGCGACCCCGTTCGACGAGTCGAAGACCGACGAATCGATGCCCGAATTGACCGTCGTATTCAGGTCGGAGACCGAGAGGGAGGACGCGTTGGCGGTCAGGAAATAGTTCAGCGTGCGGCTGCCCAACGGATCCTCCGGGGATAGGATGAGGCCCGTCGCGGGATCGTAAACGCCGCCCATAGGAATGTAGGGGACCTGCTTGCCCGGATCGAGGAACGTCAGGTTGACCGAGAGCCGGCCCAACGCGCTCGCGGAGGGCGAGCCCGCGATCCTCGCCTCGGCGGAGACCGTGGAACGAACCGCGGGGTCAACGCCCAGAGAGGCCACGGGGGCCGGATCCCCGGGATGGGTCGCCGCGGACGGTGCCGTGGGAACCCCCGAAAGGACGGACGAGGCCAGCAGAGCGACGAACACGCCGAGTGCGGTCAGGATGTGTGTGGCACGCATGGTCGGTCGGCCAGTGCATCTCATACAAGATTTAGGGCTGGCGGGCGGACCGGTCCGAGCCCCCGTTCGTGGCGTCATAAGCCGAACGGGGGGTCGAACACCGTATCCGAGGTGCCTCCGAGCGGACGCCGCTGGGGGCCATCCCGGCTCGAGCGAGCGGGCCCCCGTGGTCTCCGCGGGCGGCCACCGGTCCGCCTCGACCGCGACGGGCGTCCTCCTCTGGGAGTCACGCCGGGCTCGAGGACCGGGGGCTTAACTCCCGGGTACGACTCGGCCCGGTGTGGCATCCGGCCGAGACCCTGAGGACGTCCGCGTCATTTCCGGCGAGATAAAGTCCGGCGCCGTCACCACGCGCCTCGCCATCCCCTCGTCCGGCCGGACCGAGTGGCCGCCGTTCTCTCGTGTCTCGGAGAGCCTCGCCAGCCAAAAACGGCAGCTACCGGCGCACGTTCACGACCATGAGGAGGTCCTGACCTACGTGCTCGAGGGCGTCGCCGCGTACGAGCTCGAGGGCCGGACCGCGGAGCTGCTGCCGCCGGGCTCGGCCCGCCTGCTCACGGCGCCGGCGCGAGCGGTCCACCGGGTGGGCCCTCGGGACGGCGCCTCCATCCGTTGGTTCAACATCGTCCTCGCCCTGCCGGACGCTTCCGACCGCTCCGCGCGACTGCAGGCAGTGGACGGGGCGGCGGCGACCCGGTGGGTCGATGAGGTGGAGGTCCAGCCTCTGTCCGGTCCGCGTGGCCCCATGATGCCCGCCTCGTCGCTCGAGTGCGAGGCCATGGCCTTCCCAAAGGACTCGACGACGTTCCGGAAGGTGGGCCGCGACCGGCGGGCCCTCCTCTACGCCTGGGCCGGCCAAGGTTGGGTCAACGAACTCGCCATCACGTCCGGTCAGACGGCGCTCGTCGACGGGACCCCCGGGGTAGGGATCCGCGGCGGGGGCGGATTCCGGGCCATCTTCGCGGCGGCACCCAAGGACTCCCAACCGCCGTCGGCCACGAAATGACCGGGAGGACGGCGTGGCCCTCCGGGAGACGCGCGCTATCCCGGCGAGGAGAACGGCGAGTTCGGACCGAACCGGGGAGGGGGTTTCCCTCTCCCCAGGCCGGAATCTTTGCGGTCGGAACGAGCGCCGACATCTACCTCGAGCTCGATCGCGCCCGGGGGGTGGGAGGACGAGCCCTGGCACGGTCCGTCGCCCAGCTCCAGGAGCCTCGCACGACGTTGGCGGGAGTGAACACGGTCGCCGGGTTCCGGCCCGAACTGTGGCGGCGTCTCCTCCCGGGAGGAATTCCCCGGGAAGTGGTCGGGTTCAATCAGGATCTTCCCGGAACGGACCACTTCGTCATGCCCGCCACGCAGCACGATGCCGTCGTGTGGATCTCGGGCGCGTCCCTGGAGGTCGTCTTCGATGAGGCCCGCGCGGCGTTGCGGGCGCTCCGATCGGTGGCGATCGTCGCCGAGGAGACCGTCGGTTGGCCGTACCGACGGAATCGCGATCTGACGGGATTCGAGGACGGCTCCGAGAATCCTACGTTGATCGAGGCGCCCGGAGTGGCGCTCGTTCCCACCCCCCGAGCGGGGGCCGGTGGCAGCATCCTCTTGCTTCAGAAGTGGCGCCACTTCGCCGCGCGGTGGGAAGCTCTTCCCTCTTCCTCTCAGGAACGGGTCATCGGACGGACCAAACCGGACAGCGTGGAGCTCGCTCCTCAGCCGGTGGATTCTCACGTCGCCCGGACCGACCAGGATAAGTTCGGCAAGATCTTCCGCCGAAACGTACCCTATGGGACGGTGACGGACCATGGCACGATATTCGTCGGGTTCTGCTCGTCCCAGCGGCCGTTTCAACGGATGCTGGAGAGCATGGTGGGGGGCGACGGCGGCCCACCGGATGCGCTGATGCGTTACACTCGTCCGTTGACAGGGGCCTATTACTTCGTCCCCTCGTTGGACGCGCTGCGATCGCTCGGACCGGCGAACGAAGGTGAACGCCGATAGACCTCTTGCGCCGGCTCGGTCCTTGGAGATGCCGGGCTAAGCGCGCTCCTTGGGGTCTGCCACGTACGAGATGGAGACCCCACATTCTCCCGGGCTCCGGTCGCACGGTCGGTCGAGCGACCCGAGTTGATATCAGGCAAGACCATCGTTAACCTCCACCTGGGGATGGCTGAGGGTAGTATGACGATTCGTCGGAAAACCCGTCGTCCGCTAGACCTCCTCGAGGCCGAGCGTGAGTCGTACGACGATGTCGTCCGGGCCTTCGTGGTAACACACTCCCCCACCCTTTGACCTCGCGACATGGATCGCGAAGCGCGAATGCGATGAGGAGCCCCAGGGCCAACGAATATCTCATCGCGAAAGGTCGAGAGCGACGTTCCTGAAGGTGCGCCGAGATGGTCGCGGCGACCCGCGGTATCGTCAAGCCGACTGAGCACTGGCAGAAACCTCCGCTTCGCAAGTTCCGACCACCCCATCCCTCTCAGGCGTTCGAGCGTAGGTTGAGATTCAGAATGGTCATCCAAGCCCACTCGCCGTGGGCGCCGGACCGAGATGAGATTGAACCTAGCTGAACCGTACGTAAAGGCCTGGACGTGGACCGAACCTCAAGAACTCGCAGAGATCTTTTCCATCGAACCGAAAGACGGCCCGATAACCTCCAATTGCAAGGCGGCTCAATGCTCGTGAGCCTCGTATGGGAATGATATCGAGTCCCGGTACCGGAAGAACCGGAGAAGATTCGAGCTTCTCTAGGGCGACCTCGAACGAGGCTTGGATCGCGGGCGGGAGGCGTTCGAGTTCCTGCTGCCCTGCCATCCGGACGACGACCCTCATCGGGTCGTTCTACGACGGGCCGCCAAGCGGCGGCGAACTTCGACCAACTCGAGCGGAGGGGATTCGCGCAACCGACGTTGCATCTCGACCAAGAAGGCCTCCGGGGGAAACTGTTCAACAAAGTCCTCGATGACATCTTCGTACGTCTGACCCGGTTTCTTGTATAGCTCGAGAACGCGTCTCGTCGATTCGTGAACCTGGATCGAGGTGAGGGTGTCCGTTGCAGTCATCGCCCTTCCATAGTCGCCATAGAAGATAAGGTCGGTGAATTCTCGGTCCAAGCGCCGTCGTCATCTTGAAAGAGCAGGCACTCGAGCCGGCCGCTGTCGAGAACCGGTTGAAATAGGAACTGGACAACGGCTCCGACGAATCCTTCGATCGTGGCCGGCGGGTCGAGGCCTCATCTGTGAGCCCGTGCAACGGCCTCGGTAAGGTCGTCGTCGGCCGCCCTCCAATTCCCGAAGACCGCAAGCGAGAGACCCGCACCCGCGAGGACCACGCCGGCCGCCAGGCCGAGGAGGTCAGGAAGTGGGCAGGAGCCGCCGGACGCGCCTGGAAAGATCCCGCCGCCACCCGTACCGCCCTGGCACGGGGACCAGTCGAGAACCGAGGCCACCGCGAGCCCGAAGGCGGTCGCCGCCAGCCCGGGCAGCGCGAGGCCGACCTGCAAAATTGCGCGGCCAGGAACGCGGCGGGTCTGGGCGCGAGACGGTCGTTGTAGGACACCGTCGCGCGAAGCCGCCCGATCCGGTCGCGAAGCCATTGGCTCACCATGGCGGGCGCCCTCTAAAGGCGCGGCACCGGTGAACTGCTCAACCGGAGCCAGCGTTCGATGGTGGGCCCAGTCGGATTTGAACCGACGACCTCCCGGTTATCAGCCGGGTGCTCCAGCCAGCCTAAGCTATGGGCCCGATCGAACGGCTCGCCCGGTCCGGCGTCGGACGGCCGCGGACTCCCGTCCTTCGGTCCGACCGGTCCACTCCCGGGTCCTCCGCCCGCACCGCGAAAATCGGTCGTGGTATAAGGACCACCGGCCGGAGCGGGCCGGCCGGTCTCGCCCCGCGAGCCCGCCTCCCGGCGGGTCGAGCTAGAACGGGGGATCAGGCCCGTTCGCCAGGTCGTCGCCGGGCGGCGGCGCGCTCGGTGCCGGCCCGTCGAACGGAACCTCCCCGCTGATCGGGTCCGTCAGGTCTCCGTAACCGGAGTTCTCCTCGGCGACCGGGAGCTCCTCCGGGGGAGCCGTGGGCTCGGCCTCACCGGGCTCCTCCCGCCGTCGGCGCGACCTCAGGAGGAGCAGGGCGACCAGCACGACGGCCGCACCGATACCTCCGATCAAGGCGTACTCTTCCACCGGCGAGGTCCCGAGGGGCCCCGTCCCCGCCACGGGCGCCGCCCGTACCGTGACGACGAGGCTCGTTGAGTACGAGCCCCCGATCGAGTCGTTGGCCCAGACCCAGACGGTGTAGGTGCCGGCGGCCGCGTAGGTGTGCGAGACGGTCGTTCCGGACCCGCGATCCCCGTCGCCGAAGAGCCAGACGACCGTGATCGAGCCGGTCCCGCCGGAGACGTTGACCGCGAAGGAGACGCTCGCCCCCGCGGTCCCGGCCCCGCCGCCCGGTCCCGAGACCGAGGCGGTCGGCGCCGCGTTCACGAGGAGCAAGGCCTCGCCCGACTCGACGCGGTACCCGTCCGTGTCGGTCACCACGACCTCGACCTCGAACGTTCCGCCGGCGGTCGGGGTGCAGGTGAGCTGGGCGCCCGTCCCCGCGCAGCCCTCGGGCAGGTCGACCCAGGCGTAGGAGTAGTTCCCCGACCCGCCGCTCGGCGACGCCGAGACGGTCACGCTCACCCCAACGTCGGTGGTCGAACGGGAGAGCTGGGGTGCGGCGACGGTCGGGTCGGCGAAGACCGTCACGATCGCCGAGGTGGCGCTGACGCTCACGCCGTTCCGGTCGGTGACGGTGAGTCGGACGGTGAACGTGCCCGGCGTGCCCGATGTGCACACGAGGTCGGAGGTGGCCGGCGCGATCGAGCACGCGACCTTGGTGGACGAGGCGGTCCAGTTGAGGACGTCCCCCCCGGCCCCGGCCTCCGTCACGTTCGGGGAGAACTCGACGGACTGGCCGGCGTCGAAGCTCGAGCGGTTCGAAAGGGGCGCGGCGGCGGCGGGGTCGGGGTAGACCGTGAAGCCGAGGGTGCCGTTCGTCGCCGTGAGCCCGTTCGTGTCGCTCACCGACACGGCGATGACGAAGGTGGACGCCGCGGTGGGTTTGCAGGAGACCGACGAGGCGCTCCCGCTGCAGCCGGTGGGGAGACCGGTCCACCGGTAGACGTAGCCGCCCGACCCGTAGTCGGCGGCCGCGGAGAACGTGACGGCTTGGCCGACGTCCACGTTCGAGCGTGAGGACGAGACGGCGGTGATCGTCAAGGCGGGGTCGACCGAGAAGCCGAGCGCGGCCGAGACGTTCGAGCCGCCGTTCGAGTCGGTGACGGTCACGCTGACGGAGAACGCACCGGCGGTCGTGAGGACACAGAGGACCCGCGCCGCCGAGGCCACGCACCCCGGCATGAGGCCGGACCAGACGTAGGCGTACGATCCCGAACCCGAGGACGCCGAGGTGGTGAGCGCGACATCCTGGCCGACGTCGGCGCTGGAGCGGTTCGCCACGGGCGTCGTGACGATCGGATCGTCAAGGACCGTGACCTCCACGGAGGCGGCGGAGAGGGCGCTCGCCCCGCTGGAGTCCGTGATGTTGATGGAGACGTCGAAGCGGCCGGTGCCCGTCGGGGCGCAGACGATCGACGACGCGTTCGAGCTCGAGCAGCCGGTCGGCAGGCCGAGCCAGAGGTAGGCGTAGACGCCGGTACCCTCGGAGGCGTTCGCGGAGAAACGGATCGTCTCACCGAGGTCGGCCGAGCTGCGGTTCGCGGTGGGCGTCGAGACGGTCGGGTCGGGATGGATGGTGAAGTTGAACGTCGGGGAGGTCGCCGAGATCCCGTTCGAATCCGTCACCTCGACGGAGATCGAGGCGTTCTGCGCCGTGCTCACGGTACAGGAGATCGCGTCCGAGTCCGCGGGCGTGCAGCCCGAGGGGAGACCGCTCCACGTGTACGACGGGTTCCCGGAGCCTCCGGAGAACGACGCGGCGAAGGTGACCGATTGCCCGACATCCGCGGAGGCGTTCGGGGTCGTGATCGCGACCCCGTACGGGTCGGCGTCGACGGTGTAGTTCAGAGGACTGGAGGTCGCGGTGCCTCCGTTCGAATCGGTCACCGTGGCGAAGATCGAGACCGACTTCGCCCCGGTGGGCGTGCAGTTGACGCTCGCCGCCGTGCCGGAGCACCCCGGCGGCAGGTTCGACCAGGCGTACTTGTACCCGCCGGAACCGGAGGAGGCCTTCGTGGTGAACGTCACGGACTGGCCGACGTCGATGGAGGTGCGGTTCGCGGTCGGCGTCAGGAGGGTGGGCCGCGCGTCGACGACGTAGGTCAACGTCCCGTTCGTCCCGGTGGAGAATCCGTTCGAGTCCTTCGCGCTCACGGTGATGTTGAACGTGCCCGTGGCGTTCGGAGAGCAGGTCAGCGTGCCGTTCGTCGACCCACGACAGCCCGTCGGCAGGCCGGTCCACGTGAACACGTACCCTCCCGAGCCCCGCGTGGCGGTGGCGGAGAACGTCGCCGCCTCCCCGACGTCCTCGTGGCCGGAGGCCGGCGAGGCGACGGGGAAGGTGATCGACGGATCCGCGAAGATCCCGAGGTCGAGGTAGGAGCTGCCGGTGTCCCCGGCGAGGTCCTTCGCGCTTGCGGAGAAGTTGTACGTCCCGGCGGTCGACGGCGAGCAGGTGAACGAGGCCGATGAGGACGCGGTGCATCCCTTCGGCACGCCCGAGTAGGTGTACGTCAGCCCGGAGGTGAACGGGGCCGAGGCGGTCCCGAGCTTCATCGAGCCCCCGAGGTCGGTCGACGGCGGGCTCGCGACGGCGAAGACCGTGAGGTTCACCCCGAACGTGTACGTGGCGTTGACGACGTAGACGTTCGTGAATCCACCGAACAGAAGGACGTACCCGCCGTCCGGGTCGAACGTCATGAAGCCGTAGCCGAGCGGTCCGGCGCTCCCGTTGACCTGCAACGTCAGCTGGGTCCACCCCCCGTTCTCGAAGAGCCAGGTGTCGTTGTACGCGGTGCCCGATCCCGAGGCCGTGCTCCCGCCGTAGAGGAGGACGCCGCCGAGGGCCCAGTCGGTCGCCGCCATGTAGTACAGCCGCGCCGGGGGGAAGGTCGTCGTGACGACCTGGGTCCAGACGAGGTTCTGGTAGACCCAGGTGTCCGACGCCGGCGAGGCCGACGCGGTGGTCCCCCCGTAGACGACCATCTCCTGATCCGACGGGTCGTACGCCATCACGAAGCGGGATCGGCCCGGGGGGCTCCCGCTCACCGTGAGCTGGCTCCAGGTGTTGTGGAGGAACTCCCAGGTGTCGCTATAGTACAGGGTGGAGGTGCTGCCGCTCGTCCCCCCGAAGAGGAGGACGTAGCCGTCGTAATAGTCGTAGGCCATCCCCCCCCGGAACCGGCCCGGGGGCGCGCTCGACAGGCTCGAGGTGATGTTCGTCCACTGCATATGGGCGAACGTCCAGGTGTCGTCGTAGCCCCAGTAGGTCCCGGTGCCCGAGGAGAACTCCCCGCCGAACATCACGACCTCCTTGTCGGCCGGGTCGTACGCCATCTGGGGGAGCTCACGCGGACCCGGTGTCGCGTTCGTGGTGAGCTTCGTCCAGACGCCGTCCTGGTAGACCCAGGTGTCGTTCAAGGAGGTTCCACCACCGAGGTTCGCGAGGGAGGAGGCCGACCCGTACATCCCTCCGAAAAGGAGGACCACGTTGTCGAGGGCGTCGTAGGTCATCGTCCCGTACCCTCGGATCGAGGGGGCTCCGCTCACCACGCCCGTCACGTTCGTCCACCGCGTGAGGGTCGGGGAGGAGGGTCCGAGGGAGGTCGGCGCGTCGCAGGAGACCGTCGGACCCTCCACCGCGGGGCAGGAGAACGCGGCGAGCCGACCGGGACCATCTCCAGCGTTCAAGGAGCTCGCCGCCGCGGCCAGCTGGGCCTCCCCGAACTCGGCGAGGCTGACCGCGGAAGCGACCCCATCGGTCGGTGGCGCGGCCGCTCGTGGAGCCGCCGCGAGGCCGACACCGCCGATATCGAGCGCGCCGGGCAGGAGGAGGATCACGACCGAGAAGGCCACCGACGCGGCGCGCGCCGACGGACGTCGTCCGCCGCCCCGCCCCGCGGGGATGCCGCACCTCGGCATCGTTCCGTCCGAGTCCGCACGCCCCATATGTCGACTTCCACCGGATATTCCGCTCCCGGCCGATGAGCCCCGACCGATCCGGCCGGACCGGCCTCCCTTCCGCGCGCCCGTCCGGCGCCCCCCGCCGGTTCGGGGCTCGCTACGTCGGCGGGGGCGGCGGTCCCGACGGCGGCGGGGGCGGCGGGCTCGCCGAGGGAGCCACGTAGGGCGCCGGTGCCCCGGCGGGATGGCGCGGCTTCCGGAACAGCAGGACGGCGAGAGCGACCGCGATGAGGGCGAGCACGATCAGCCCCAGCAGGAGCCCGAGCCCGGCGCCCGCGGTGAGGCTGAACGCCGTCGAACTCCCGATGGCGACCTTGATCGAGGTGCTGGCGTTCTTGCCGGCCGCATCCCGGACGATCAGCGAGACCGTGTACGTCCCGCTCGACCCGTAGACGTGCGCCACGCCGGGCCCGGACGCGGTGCTCCCGTCCCCGAAGTTCCAACTGAACGTGAAGGGGGCGGTGCCGCCGGTGAGATCGGCCGAGAACGCCGTCCCCGCGTTCGCGGTGGGGCTCGAGGGGGTCACGTTGATGGAGGCGGCCAGCGCGGGAGCGACGACGATCGCGACCGAGGTGGAGGCGGTCCGGCCGAGGAAATCGGTCGCGGTGAACGTGGCGACCACGCTCCCGGGACTCGAGAAGATCGGGGCATCGGTTCCCCCCGAACTCGACGCTGGCCCGGAGGAGAAGCTCCAACCCTCGGAGACCGGGGCCACGCCCCCTTGGACCGACCCCCGGAGGTCCACGGACATTCCCGCGTCGATCGACGTCGGTCCGGCCGCCGCCGCACTGACCACGGGGGGCTCGGAGAAGACCCACGTCGCGTCGGCGAACCCGCCGTTGAACTCGCCCCCGAAGCCGATGATCGTGTCGTCGGCCGCGTTGACGGCGGTCGCCGCGAAGAGGCCGAGGTAGGGCGGGTAGCCCGCGCTCGCGGTGAGGTTGACCCAGGCGCCGCCGACGAACGCCCAGGTCGTGGACGCGAAGATCGGCGATCCCGTCGAGTTCACGGTGACCGGGATGAAGGCCACGACCGCACCGGGCCCGGACAGGTAGGCTCCGGTCGAGAGGTAGGGGATGGGGGGTTCGCTCGACAGCGTCGCCGTCAGGTTCTTCCAGACGCCTCCGGAATAGACGTACGTCGCGCTCCGATAGACGTCCCGGGTCGCGTTGTAGATGAGGATCCCGAACATCAGGACCCCGTGCTCGGCCGGGTCGTTCGTGAGCACGGGGAGGATGACGGTGGACCCAAGCCCCGCGACCGCGGTGACGTTCTTCCACTTTCCGTCGGAGAAGGTCCACGTGTCCGAGAATCCCGGGTTCGTGAGGTTCCCGCCGTACAGGACGATCTCGTTGTCCGTCGTGTCGGTCGCCATGTTCTCCCCGCCGATGCGGGGCGACGGGGCGACGCCGGCGGAGCCTGTGAGGTTCGACCATGCCTTCGCGTGGTAGGACCAGGTCTCGGCGAGGGCGTGCCGGGCCACGCCCTCGCCGCCGAAGAGGATGACGGCCTGGGTCGATGGGTCGAACGCCATGCTGGTCAAGACGAGGGGCGGAGGGGCGCCCGAGACCGTCCCGGTGATGTTCGCCCAGGTGCCGTTCGAATACGTCCAGGTGTCGCTAAAGGTGGCGGTGTTGGTTCCGCCGCCGAAGAGAAGGACGTAGCCGTCGGAGGCGTCCCAGGCCATCGTGCTGACCCTCGCCGACGGGGCTCCGGTCAGGCTCGACGTGAGGTTGGACCAGGTGTAAGGGAACGGAGCCGCCGGGGAGGTGGCCGGGATCGCGAGCTCGCACCGGACGGAGGAGCCCGTGGGCGATCCGCAGCTCGCCGGGCCTCTTTGGGCAGGGCCCGCGCCGCTCGCAAGGCTCGACCGGGCGCTCTCGAGCTCGGCGAGCCCGACCGAGGCGCTCGCCGCCAGGGACCTCCCGGACCCGCTCACCAGGACCCCCCCTCCGCGCCCGGCGGCCGCGGCCGCGCTCGAAAGCACCAACACCGCGAGCAGCACGGCGGTGATCGCTCGGCACGACCCACTTCTCGGCGAGAGCATGGGTCTTCGGAAAATCGGCCCCCATATCTAAGATTGGGTCGCTCCGATCTCGCCGGACGCCTCCGCGGGAGCCCTTCCGGAGCGGGCAGGGGAAGGTGCCGACCCCGGAGGGGCAAGGCGCCGCCCGTAGAGAACCTCGCCCGAAATGATCCGCATCCGGCTTCGGAACCCCCAAGCCCCCAGCCCGCCGTCCCGGACCGGGGGTTCGTTCCGACCGACCTTCCGGAATCCCCGCCCCGTGAGCAGGGCGGAGCTGGCGGAGTTTCCGGGGGTGGCGACGGAGAAGACCACCTCCGCGCCCCGACGGGTGAAGATCGCGAGGGCGTCGTCGAGCAGCCGCCCCCCGAGCCCTCGGCCCCGCCATTCGGGGGCGACGATCAGGTAGGTGACGTAGCCGATCTCCCTCGAGAGAGCTTCGAGGATCGACAGAGCGAGGGCGTGGTCCCCCGCCTCCACGACCCGGACCAGGGGCGCCTCCCGCAGGAGACGGGTCGCGTGCCAGCGGTAGTAGCCGGTGAACCCCGTCTTCACGAGGGGTCCGGCCGTTTCCCGCTCGTCGGGACGGAGGTCGCGGATCGCGGACGGGTCGGGTGTCATCGACGGTGCCGGCGCGAGCTTGGGGCGGCTGGGTCGGGCGCCGGACCGGGCTCCGGTTCGCCTCGAGGGCCTCCGGGGGGGACGTCGGGTGGGCATCGAAGCGCGTACGGTGACGCGCGCTTTATATCGTGAGCCCGGTTCGCGCGCGACGACCACGATGTCCGAGGCCGCTGCGGGCCGACGTACCGCCCCGGTGGCGGCCGGGCCGGGACTCCCGCCGGAGGACCTCCCCAAGATCTACCGGACGATGCTCCTCGCCCGGCTCATGGACGAACGCTGCCTTTCCCTCCAGCGGCAGGGGCGGATCGGCTTCTACGTCCCCCTCCAAGGGCAGGAGGCCGCCCAGGTCGCGTGCGCCTGGGCGCTCGAACCCACCGACTGGGTCTTCCCCGCCTACCGGGAGCTCGGGATCGCCCTCGTCCGCGGGATCCCCCTGACGACGCTGTTCGATCAGTTCATCGGGAACGCCGGGGACATCCTCAAGGGGCGCCAGATGCCGAACCACTACGGTTCGCGCGATCACCGCTTCGTCACGGCGTCGAGCCCGGTCGGCACCCAGATCATCCACGCCGTCGGCGCCGCCATGGCCGCCCAGCGCCACCGCGACCCGATCGTGACGATCACCTTCTTCGGGGACGGCACCACGAGCTCGAACGACTTCCACTCCGGTCTCAACTTCGCCGGGGTCTTTCACACCCCGACGATCTTCTTCTGCCAGAACAACCAGTGGGCGATCTCGATGCCCCGCGAGCACCAGACGCGGAGCGAGACCCTCGCCGTCAAGGGGACCGCCTACGGAGTACCCGGCGTCGTGGTCGACGGGATGGACGCCCACGCCGTCTACCGGGCGGTCCGGGAGGCGCGGTCCCGGGCCCTGAGCGGCGGCGGGCCGACGCTCATCGAGGCCCAGGTCTACCGGCTGGGACCGCACTCGACGTCCGACGACCCGAAGCGATACCGGACCGATGCCGAGATGGCGGAGTGGCGCGCCCGCGACCCGGTGGAGCGCCTCAAGGGCGAACTGGTCCGATCGGGCCAGCTCACCGAGGCCGATGACGAGAAGCTCAAGGAGGAGCTGCGGACCGAGATCGGGGCCGCGTTGAAGCAGGCGGAGTCGACGGCCGCGGTCGATCCCCTGACGATCTTCGACGACGTGTTCGCCGTACGGACGCCCCGGCTCGACGCCGAGCGTGAGGAGCTCCGGCCGTACTCGGCCCCCGGGTCCGGCGGTCACCCATGACGGAGATCACGCTCGTCCAGGCCGTCAACCAGGCGCTCGCTGAAGCGATGCGCGCGGACCCGGACGTCCTCGTCCTGGGCGAGGACGTGGGGGTCAACGGCGGGGTCTTCCGGGCGACGGAGGGGCTCTTCAAGGAGTTCGGCGCGGACCGCGTCGTCGACACCCCGCTCTCGGAGACCGGCATCGTCGGCGCGGCGATCGGCATGGCCCTCTACGGGCTCAAGCCGGTCGCCGAGATCCAGTTCGTGGACTTCATCTACCCGGCCTTCGACCAGATCGTCAGCGAGCTCGCGAAGTTCCGCTACCGTTCGGGAGGCCAGTATCCCTGCCCCGTCGTCCTCCGCTCACCCTACGGCGGGGGCATCAAGGGGGGACTCTACCACTCCCAGAGCCCGGAGGCGTACTTCGCGCACACCTCGGGCCTCAAGGTCGTCGTGCCGTCGAACCCCGCCGACGCGAAGGGCCTCCTCACGACCGCGATCTTCGACCCCGACCCGGTGATCTTCCTCGAGCCCAAGCGCATCTACCGCTCCGTCACGGGCGAGGTGCCGGCCGGCGAGCACCGCGTCCCTCTCGGCGTCGCCGCGACGGTCCGCCCCGGCACCGACGTGTCGGTCTTCGCCTACGGCGCGATGATCCCCACCGTCCTCGAGGCCGCCGCCTCGCTCGAGGGCGAGGGCGTCCGGACGGAGGTCATCGACCTGAGGAGCCTCGTGCCGCTCGACGAGGAGGCGATCCTCGCCTCGGTGCGGAAGACGGGCCGGGCCGTGATCGTCCACGAGGCGCCGCGGTTCGTCGGGTTCGGCGCCGAGATCGCCGCCATCCTGGCCGAGAAGGCCCTCTACTCGCTCAAGGCCCCGGTCAAGCGGATCACCGGGTTCGACACCCCGTTCCCGTACGCGCTCGAGAACCTCTATCTCCCGAGCCCGGCGAGGGTCGCGGGGGCGATCCGCGACACGGCGAAGGAGGGGTGAGTCCCGATGGCGTTCGAGTTCAGGCTTCCCGACATCGGCGAGGGCGTCGCCGAGGGGGAGATCGTCCAGTGGTTCGTCCAGGAGGGCGGGACGATCCGGGAGGACGCGCCGCTCGTCTCGGTCCTGACCGACAAGGCGAACGTCGAGATCCCGAGCCCGAGATCGGGTCGGGTCGTCAAGATCCATGCGCGGGCCGGCGAGAAGGTCAAGGTCGGCGCGGTCCTCGTGACGATCGAGGAGAGCGGAGGATCCGCGCCCGCTCCGACGCCTCCGCCGCCGCTCGCCCCGGCGGCCCCGAAGGCCCCGACGAGGACCCCGGGGGCCCCCCCCGGGACGGCCCCGCCCGCGCCGGCCTCCGGCGCACCGTCGTCGACCGTCCTCGCCACGCCCTTCCTCCGGCGCCTCGCCACGGAGCGGGGCATCGATCTCTCGAAGGTTCGGGGCTCCGGTCCCGGGGGCCGGATCACCGAGGCGGACCTCGCCGTTCCGGCCGGTCCGCCGGCCGTCGCCCCGGCCGCGGTGGCCCCCAAGGTCGCGGCGGCCCCGGCCGGATCCGCCCCCCCCTCGGCCGCGGACCCCTTCCGGGTCCTTCCGATCCACGGTATCCGCCGGGTAATCTCCGAGCGGATGGCGACGTCCGTCCACACGGCGGCCCACTTCACCTACGTGGAGGAGGTCGAGGTCAGCGAGCTCGTCCGCTTCCGGGAGAAGATGGCCCAGCACACCGACGCGGACGGGCCGAAGCTCTCCTACTTGCCGTTCATCGTCAAGGCCGTGATCGAGGGCCTGCGGGCGCAGCCGAACATGAACGCCCGGATGGACGATGCGAAGGGCGAGCTCCACGTCTACTCGACCTACAACATCGGGATCGCCACCGCGACGAACGACGGGCTCATCGTCCCGGTCGTGCCCCACGCGGAGACGCTCGGGCTCAACGGCCTGGCCCGCGAGATCCAGCGCCTCTCCGAGCGGGCCCGCGAGGGCAAGCTCACCCTCCCCGAGCTGACCGGCGGGACGTTCACCATCACGAGCCTCGGCCTCCTCGGCGGTCTCCTCGCCACCCCGATCCTGAACTATCCGGAGGTGTCGATCCTCGGCGTGCACAAGATCCAGAAGCGGCCGACCTACCTCCCGGACGGCTCGATCGGCCCGGGCCAGTTCATGAACCTCTCCGTGTCGCTCGACCACCGTGTGCTCGACGGGATCGTCGGCGCGCAGTTCCTCGCGGTCGTGAAGGCCCGGCTCGAGGAGCCGCACTCGCTGATCGCCCACACGGCCTGATCGGCCGGACACCGTCCGGCCGCGGGCGGGCGTTCCTATCCCTTGCCCCGCGGGAGCGGGGGCCGACCGCCGGACGGGGGCCCCCCGGTCGGCG
>JASHUV010000062.1 GCA_030039825.1 Thermoplasmata archaeon | reverse complement strand
TCCCCCGAGGAGGGAGAGCCCCGTCAGCCCGAGGACCAGGACGACCCGTCGCATTCGCCAGGCCGCGGCACGCCGCGCTCGATGGGGATCGGGCATCCGCACCGCGTCCGTGGCCCTCCGTATGGCTCTTTGGGCGGTCTATTCCGCCGGCCGACGGCCTCGTCCTCCGGGCCGGCGCTCCGCACTCGGGGGCTACGGCTCCCCGCCGTCCTCGGGCGGGGGCAGCTCCTCCGTCATCATCCCCTCCTCCTCGGGCATCGGTTCGGACATCTCCTCCGGCGGTTCGTACCCGCCGGACTCGTCGACGCCCTCCGGAGCGGGCGCGGCCCGGCGGCGGCGCATCAGGAGCGCGACGAGGGCGACCACCACGACGGCGGCGATGATCGCCCCGCCGAGCCCGTACCCCTCCGCCTGCGGGAGGCCGAGGAACGTCGGCGCGGGGGAGCTCGTCACCGGCGCGGCGACGACGCCGAAGGTGATAATCTTCGCCGGCGCCCCGCCGTCGACCGCGAGGGAGCCCGACTGGGGGCTCACGGTGTAGCCGCTGATCAGCGCGACCGTGTAGGGGTACGCCGTCCCGTTCGGGACGCCGCCGAACTGGATCGTCCCGGTCTGGCTCGAGTTCGTCGCGCCGTCGAACGTGACGGTCCAGGTCGTCCCGCTCGGGAGCCCCTTCTCGTCGAACTCGACCACGTAGGAGACCTGCCCCCAGGCGATGGTCTGGGTGTTCGCGCCGCCCTCGACGTACAGGTTGCCGGTGAAGCTGTGGGTCGTGTAGCCGGGCACCTCGCCGAGGAGGTAGGGGTACGTCCCGTTCGGTTCGTTGACGCTGAGCTGCGTGGTCGTGGTGAAGTACAGCGTGTTCCCGATCGAGACCGACCAGTTCGCCCCGGACGGGAGGCCGGTCTCGGCGAACGTCACCGGGAACGTCACGAGGGCGAACGCCACGTCCTGGGTGTGCGGCCCGCCGTTGACGACGGCGGGATGGGTCGGCGCCGAGTAGGTCTTGTCGGCCGTCGCGACGGCGTAATAGTACGTCCCGTTCGGTTCGGTGAACGTGATCGTGCTCGTCTCGCTCGACTTCGAGAGTCCGTAGGAGAGGTTCACCCACCACTGGGTGCCGGACTTCAATCCGGTCTCCTGGAAGGCGAGGATGTAGGTGACCTCGGTCCAGGCGAGGCGGACGGTGACGGCCGTCGTGTTCGTCGTGACCGTCCCCGTGTAGCTCGTGGTCGTCCAATCCGGCACGGTGTCGATGATGTAGACGTAGGTGCCGTTCGGCACGTTGAAGGCGATCTTCGTCGGGGTGATGTTGGTCGAGTTATGCTGGACCCCGCCGAACGTGACCGCCCAGGCCGTGCCGGGCGCGAGCCCGGTCTCGACGAACGTCACGTTCGTCTCGACGAGGCCGAAGAGGAGGTCGATCATCGCGGGCCCGCTCGAGACGGTGAACGATCCCGGGTGGGCGTACCAGCTCGAGTTCTGGGAGACGACGATGTACTGGTAGGTCGCGCTCGGCAGCTCCAGGCCGACGAAGGAGCCGTAGGTCCCGTTCGTGTCCTGGGTGTTGAGGGTGACGAACCAGTAGGTGTTCGTGGGGAGACCGCTCTCCGTGAACGTCACCGCGTAGTCCGACTCGACGACGCTCACGTTGTCGGAGTCGACGTTCGGAATGTAGACGTCGCCGTCCTTGTCGTCGTACGTCGCGGCGTACCCGTACTCCCCCCCGCCGACGGTGTAGACGACGGTGTCGCCGGAGATGATGCTGATCGTGAAGGAGTCGTCGTTCGGCACGTACATCATCTGGCTGACGGCGTTGTAGCAGGCCGTCCTCGGGAACTCCCCGACCTTGACGGACCCGGCGACGCTCGAACCGTTCAGGATCGAGACGTTCTCCGAATCGTAGTTCGCCATGTAGACCTCCTGGTCGGCCGGGTCGTAGCCGCCGTAGAGCGGCTCGGTCCCGACGTTCAGGGTCGTGACGGTGTTCGTCCCGTTGAGGACCGAGACCGAGCGCGAGTCCTCGTTCGGGACGTAGACGTCGCCGTCGGCGGGGTCGTAGACGCCGGAGTAGGGATCGAGCTGGACATCGACCGTCCCGATGACCTTCGTGCCGTTCATGACGGAGACGCTGTCGGAGTCCTCGTTGACGACGTAGACGTCGCCGTCGGCGGGGTCGTAGGTGACGTTGATCGGATCGGTCCCCGTGGTGACCGTCGCGACCACCGTCGATCCGTTCAGGATCGTGACCTCGTCGTCCCCGAGATCGGGGATGTACACGTACCCGTCCGCGGCGTCGAACGCCGCATGGTACGGATCGGCACCCGTCTTGATCCACGCGACGTCGCTCGTCCCGTTGATCGCCGTGACGTTCTGGGAGTCCTCGTTCGAGATGTACACCCACTGGTTCAGGGGGTCGTAGGTGCAGGAGACCGGGTCCTCACCGGCCTTGACCGTCTTCGTCACCGTCAGCCCGT
This sequence comes from Thermoplasmata archaeon, assembly GCA_030039825.1. Classification (GTDB taxonomy): domain Archaea; phylum Thermoplasmatota; class Thermoplasmata; order Lutacidiplasmatales; family UBA184; genus Lutacidiplasma. The sequence goes on along the minus strand of JASHUV010000062.1, from coordinate 3,876 downwards.
TGATGACGCTGACCGACTCCGAGGCGAGGTTCGGGACGTAGACCTCCCCGTCGGCCTCGTCGTAGCAGGACCAGTACGGATCGACCTGGACGCTGACCGAACCGACGATCGGGGCGTCCGGGGGTGGCGGCGACGGGGTCGGCGCGCCGAGCGCGAGCGGGCCCGCCGGCGGGACCGCCGTGGGGGCCGACCCGAGGAGTGACGGGCCGGAGCCTGCCAACGGGGGGGAGAGGGTCGCCGAGGAGATCGCCGCTCCGGAGGAGGCGGGGGTGAGGGCCGGATGGGGCCCGGACGACACGGTCCCGAGGGCGACGCTCGTGAGCGTGGCCAGCGCGGCCAAGCTCAGAAGGATGAGGGTCGTTCGCCGAACCGGGGGGCGCCGAGGCGAGGGGAGGTCCGCCATCCGCGCGAGGAGGCGTCTCCGGGGTATGTTACTTTCCAATGGTCGATTTTCCGGGTCCCTGGGGGAACCGCGCGTCGGTCCTTGGCGGGGGGCGGCGGCGGACGGTACCCGGAGCGGGGCGCTCGGACCGTCGCGCGGTCGGCCGGGGCGCGGGCCGGCTCCGCGCGGTCGGAGGACGGCGACGCCTCCGGAGCACGACGGCGCTCGCCCCCCCGGCGACGACGACCCCCGCCCCGACGAGTACGAGGAGCTCCTCGCCCGAGGGCCCCGTGGCCGCCGGGGTCGGGGCCGGCCCGATCGTGACCGTCAGGGTCCTCGGAACGTCGCCCCCTCCGCTATCATTCACCCACACCCGGACCGTATAGACCCCGGTTCCCGAGAAGGTGTGCGACGGGGAGGCGCCCGAGCTCTTCCCCCCGTCCCCGAACCGCCACGCGTAGGCGTACGGTGAGATCCCCCCGGAGGGGCTGACCGCGAAGCCGAGCGGGCTTCCCGCCACGGGGATCCCCGAGACGGCGATCGGACCGGCGGCGAGGGCCGCGCCCACATCGATCAGAAGGGGGGTGGAGTTCGCCTGGGCCCCGTTCGTGTCGGTCACCTCGACGGTCACGCGGTAGAGGGTCTCCGTCGTCGCCGTGGCGACGCACGCGACGGACGCTCCCGACGCGGCGCACCCGGTCGGAAGGTCCGACCAATTGTACGCGACGATCGGGTTCGATCCGACGCCCGGCGCGGCCGAGATGTTGAAGACCCCCCCGGCGTCGATCGATGTCGCCGACGCGTTGATCGTGACCGTGGGGTCGGGATCAACGGTGAAGTTGCGAACGGGGCTCTCCGCGACCTCGCCCCGCGCGTCCGCGACGACGACGACGACCGCCACGGTCCCCGCGAGGGGCAGGACGCAGTCCGGCGTCGCGTTCACGGCCGGGCAGCCCGGCGGCAGCCCCGACCACGCGAACGTGAACGGTGCGACCCCCCCGGTGAGGTTCGCGAGGAACTCCACGGCCTGCCCCGCGTCGGCCGAGCCGCGGTCCGTCCCGACCGAGACCCCCGGGTCGCCGACGACGGTGATCGCGAGCGCGGGCCCGAGCGCGGAGGTCGCGCCGAGAGCGTCGATCGCCTGGACCTGGACGGCGTAGCTTCCGGCGCGCGGCCATAGGCAGGGGGCCGAGGCGGCGGTCCCGGGCGTGCAGCCTTGCGGGAGGCCCGACCACGAGTAGTTGTACGGCGGATCGCCGCCCGTGGCGGCCGCGGTCAGGGTCAACGCCTGACCCACGTCGATGCGGCTCGCCGGCGCCGTCGGGGCCCCCACCGTCGGACCGGCCCCGACAGGCACCTCGAGGACGGCGGAGCCGTTCACCCCGTCCGCGTCGACGAAGGTGACGTTGACCGCCGCCTCGCCGATCGCGTCGAAGGTCTGCGTGAACGTCCCGCTGCCGTTCGAGGGGGTCGAATTGTCGAAGGACCAGGCGAACTCTCCGTACGGCGGGAATCCGCCGACGATCTCGAGAGCGAGGAGCGTCGGGACCCCGACCTCCGTCGGGTCCGGAGACGCCGTCGCCGTGGCGCGGATCGGGCTCGCGAGGGCCGTCAGCGTCGCGGCCCCGTAGTTGAACGTAAGGACGGAGCCGTCGACGGTGTCGAAGAGGACCGATTCGGGATCGGGGCCCACCGGGTCGTGGCCCACGACGCGGCCGGTGGAGGCGTTGATCAGGGCGACCTCGTCCTCGTCGGCGAGGGTGGCGTAGAAGTCACCGTCGACCGGGTCGTAGGCCACGTCCTGGGCGGGCCCGGAGAGGTTGACGGCGCCCACGACCGCGAGCGAGGTCTCGTTGAGGACGGCGATGTCGTTCGTGCTTCCGGCCCCCGCGTCGGCGACGTAGATCTCGTCCATCGCCGGATCCGCGGCGAGCCCGTAGGGACTCGCGCCGGCCGGGATCGTCGCCTCCGACTCGGCGCTCGACGTGTTGAGCTCATAGAGATCGACGTCGTTCGAGGCGAGCAACGTGCCCGTCGCGTCGTCGAACGTGAGAGAATCCGGGGACCCGCCGATGTTCGCGACCCCGACGAGCGTGTTCGAGGAGACGTTGATGTACGCGATATCGCCGACGTCGTAGAGCGTGGCGTAGAGCTCCCCCGTCGCGTTGTTGACCGCCAGGTCGAGGACGCCGCCGCTCAGGGTGATCGTGGCGATCGAGGTGTAGTTCCGGCCGTTCAGGACGTCGATCGCGTTCGCCCCGTACACCGCGACATAGACGTCGCCCGTCACCGGGTCGTAGGCGACCCCGTACGGGGCCTCGAAGCCGGAGAGGGTGTCGACGACCGCCAGGTCGCTCGCGTTGAGGACGCTCACCGTGCCGCTGCCGGTGTTGGCCACGACGATCGTGCCCGCGGCGGCGTCGAGCGCCCCGGTGGCCGGGTTCGTCCCGACATCGACCGTCATGTTCTCGGTCCGATCGGCGGCGGCCAGGAGCGGCGCGGGCGGCAGGGGCCGCGCGGCCGGGCTCGGGGCGTCGGGCGGCGAGGCTGCGTTCCGCCCAAGGGAGGTCGGGAGCGCGGCCTCGCCCGCGATCGCCACGCCGGCCACGAGCAGGAGGACCGTCGCCACCCTCGCTGGGCCCCCGGCCCGGCCGGCCGCTCGCCCGACGGCCCTCGACGGTCGCCGGCGGCGATGGCCCGTCCTCGCGGGCATGTGAGGTCCGAGCCCGCCGGAGATTATGTAAACCTCGCCCCGCCGTACTGCAAGCGTCAACCCGGCCCGCCGGTCGCCGTTATCCGCCCCGGCGCCTCCGCCGGCTATGGCCGCCGCGAACCCCGCCGCCGCCCAGATCCTGCAGAGCCTGTCGAACCAGGGGAAGCTTCTGATGAAGATGCGGATCCTCTCTCTCGGGAAGAACTACGACGTGATGAACGAGCAGCAGCAGGTGCTCTGCCAGGTCGGCCTCGACGCGAGCCAGAACATGAAGGGGGGCCTCGTCTCCGGCGCCGTCGGCGCCGTGGCCGGCGATTTCGTCGGCCGGATCGTGGCGCGGAACATGACCTATACGTACACCGTCAAGGATCCTCAGGGGAACCTCGCCTACGAGATCCGGAAAGGGTCCGGCGCGTACACGGCGGAGTTCGTCGTGTGGGACCCGGTCGCGAACGCCCCCGTCGGGACGATCGGGATGAAGCGGAGCTTCATCGGCGGCCTCAAGGCCGTCTGGCTCGATCCGGCGGGCCAGACCTACCTGAGCACGAAGGGGAACATCATCCGGCGAAAGTACGAGATGCTCGGACCGGACGGCCGTCCCGTCGGCCACGTGCGGCACAAGATCCTCGCCATCCGTGACGTCTGGGAGCTCGACCTCGACCCGCAGGTGAACCACCTGTACTCGGCGCTCTTCGCGACGGTCCTCGATTTCGAGAAGAAGATGTGACGGCCCCCGGTCGGGACGCTCACAGGTACTGCTGGCAGCGGTAGCAGTAGTACC
>JASHUV010000061.1 GCA_030039825.1 Thermoplasmata archaeon | reverse complement strand
GGCGTCGCTCCCCTCGACGTCGACGCGCTCGGCGCGCCGGGCGGTCGGGTCGACCAGGAAGAGCGCCCCGCCCCCGCGCACGAGGACGGCCGGCGCCACGCGCTAGTACTCCTCGAGCTGCTTCTGGAAGCGGCGGCGCTCCGCCGGGACCTCGACGGGGTACCTCCCCGTGAGGCAACCGAGGCAGAGCTCCTCCTGCGGGAAGCCGAGCGCCCCGACGAGGCCCTCGATGGAGAGGTAGTGGACCGAGTCGGCGCCGATCATCTCGGCGACCTCCTCCTCGGTCCGACCGTTCGCGACGAGCTCGCGGCGTTCCTTCATGTCGACCCCGAAGTAGCACGGCGCGACGATCGGCGGGCAGCCGATCCGCACGTCGACGCGCTTCGCTCCCGCGGCGCGGACCATCTGGACGATCTCGCGGAGCGTGGTCCCCCGCACGATCGAGTCGTCGATGAGGACGAGCCGCTTCCCCTCGAGCAGCCCGGGGACCGGATGGAGCTTGACCCGGACCTCGTCCTCGCGGCGCTTCTGGTCGGGGAGGATGAACGTGCGCTCGACGAAGCGGTTCTTGATCAGGCCCTCGGCGTACGGGATCCCCGACGCCTCGGAGTAGCCGAGCGCCTGCGGTCGGGAGGAGTCCGGCACCGGGATGACGAGGTCGGCCTGCGCCGGGCTCTCGCTCGCGAGCTTCCGCCCGATCTTGTGGCGGACGTCGTAGACCATCCGCCCCTCGGCGATCGAGTCGGGTCGGGAGAAGTAGACCCACTCGAACATGCAGTGGGCGCGCTCGCCGTTCCCCGGCATCCGCGAGCTGTGGAGCGACTGCCCGCGCTCGATAACGAGGACCTCGCCGGGGAGGACGTCGCGGACGAGGCGACCGCCCATGAGGTCGATCGCCACGGACTCGCTCGCGACGGCGTACCCCCCGTCGACGGTACCGAGGACGAGCGGGCGGATCCCGAGCGGGTCGCGGAAGGCGACGAGCTTCGAGCCGACGAGCATCGCGACGGCGTAGCCGCCGACGAGCTCGGCGCACGCCCTCCGGACCGCCGCCTCGAGGTCGCGGGTGCGGGTGTATTCGAGCGCGATCATCTGCGCGATCGTCTCCGAGTCGGCGCTGCCGAGGAACTCGACGCCCTGCGCCTGGAGGCGGCGGCGGACCCGCTCGAAGTTGACGATGTCGCCGTTGTGGGCGAGGGCGCCGTCCTCGTCCCGCAGCTTGAAGACGAGGGGCTGGGCGTTCTCGAGCTCGCTCGCCCCGGTCGTCGAATACCGGGTGTGGCCGATGCCGACGTTCCCGCGCAGCGCCTCGAGCGCCTCCCGGGAGAAGATGTCGTGGACGAGACCCATACCGCGCTGGTGGTGGATGACGCCGTGGGCGCTCGTGGCGAGCCCCGCGGACTCCTGGCCGCGGTGCTGGAGGGCGCGGAGGCCCCGGTACAGGTACGGCGTCGCCGGCTTCCCCTGGAGGGAGACCCCGACGACGCCGCACATCTCTTTGGCCGGCATGGGCGCTCGGGAGGGGGGGCTCCGACCGCCTCCCGACCGCCCAGTGGGACGCCCGTCTTAAGAGGTGCGACGGAGGACCTCTAACCGAAGAGGGCGGAGAGCCCCTCGGCGGCCTCCTCCTCGGAGACGCCCTTCTCTTCCTTCTTCTCTTCGTCCTTCTTCTCGCCCTTCGCGTCCTTCTTCTCGGACGCGGCGGGGGCGGCCACCGGGGCGCTCATCGTCTCGGCCTTCGCGAGGACGTCGGCGATGTTGACGCCCTCGAGCGACGCCAGGAGCGCCTTCACCCGGGCCGCATCGGGCTGGAGCCCGGCGGCGGTGAGGACGCTCGAGAGGCCCTTCTCATCGATCGGCTTTCCGGCGGCGTTGAGCAGCAGCGCGCTGTACACGTACTCCATGGTTCGTTCTCCGTTCCTTGACGCTACGACGGGGCGCCTGTGATCTCGGTGAGGGCCGCGGCGGCCCGGCGGCCGCGCGCGAGCAGGGCGGCGATCGTCGCCTTCGTCGGGTAGCCGGCGGCGAGGGAGAGCGCCATCGCCCTCCGGTGGCCGCGTCCGAGGAGGGCCGGGATCGTCGCCGGCGTGGCGTAGCCGATCTCGAGGGCGAGCGCGAACGCCTTCTGATGGGCGCGGGCGAGCTCGGCCCGCTTCTCGTCGAGGTCGATCGCGAGGACCTCGGGGGAGTAGAGGGTCTCCCCGTCGAGCAGGGCGCGGAGCTCGAGGCCGACCTCGAGCGGGAAGATCTCGAGGCGGGTCAGGAGGCCGGCGACCTCGCGGGAGATCGTCTGGCCGGCCCGGACGATCGTGACGTCCTTCTTGAGGACGACCTTCCCCTTCTCGATCGCCGCCGGGAAGCCCGCGTGCTGGAGTTCGCCGACGATCGGGCCCGGCTTGAAGCTCGTCGTCTGGGCCGGTACGACGATGTCGTTCGGGGCGAGCTCGCCGCCGCGGGCGGGCGTCGGCGAGCGCGTCCGGCGGAACTCTCCGGCGAGGGAGAAGGGGTTCCCCTCGGCCGACAGGACCGCCGTCTGGTCGACCACCGACTCCGCGAGCGGACCGAGGGCGGGCCGGCGGCGGCTCGCGGCCTGGAGCGCGTGGCGGAGCTGGCTGTTCGTGGCGACCGTGATCGGGTGGCCGCGCTCCCGCAGCTCGCGTCGCATGCGCTGGAGGGCGGAGGCGGGAACCCCGCGGATGCCCACGAGCGCGGTCACGGGCGACGATTCGAGCGTGGCCTGCAGGCGGGCGACCGCCTCGAGCTTCTCCGGTCGGACCGACTCTCGTCCCGGCATCGGATCGACCTCACCAGAGGCGGACGGAGCGGCCCATCGAGGTCTTGACGTAGACCGAGTCGATGTTCATCCGTCCCCGCTCGAGCTTGCCGACGACCCGGGCGAGGACCGCGTCGGCGTTCTGGGCGAGGGCCGCCGGTGTCATCGACCTCGTCCCGATCGCGGCGTGGAAGGTCCGGTTGCCCTTCGATCGGATCCGGATCGACCGCTTGAGGGCCTGAACGAGGTTCGTGGGGTCGCTCCCCGGCGGGACCGGGCGCGGCATCTTGCCGCGCGGCCCGAGGACGACGCCGAGTCGCTTCCCGACGGTGGGCATCAGGGGCGCCTCGGCCAGGAAGAAGTCGACCTCCTCGACGATCTTCTTCGCCGACCGCTTGTTCTTCGTCAGGTCGTCGAACTGGGCGGGGGCGAACACCATGTCCGCGACGCCCTGGACCTTCTGGCACATCTCCGGGCTCCCGAAGAGGGCGACGCGCGCCTCGCGGCCCCGGCCGTTCGGGAGGGGGACCTCCTCCTCGATGCGGTTCTTCGGTACGGTGAGATCGAGCTCCTTCAGGTTGATGGCGAGCTCCACGCTCTCCGTGAAGCCTCGCTCCGGGGCCCCGGACAGGGCCTCGGTAACGGCGTCGAGGGAGGTGCGATCGGCCATGGGAGTTCCGGTGGGGGCCGCGAACTGGCACCCCTTATTAGAGGTTGACGGTGGCGCGAACGACGTCTTCTCCGGCGGCGGAGGGCGGCGTTCCGGCGGGTCGAGGGGGGCTCATAAACGCCTAAATAGGCTCCCGGCCTCGCCGCGAGGCGATGCATTATCCTAAGACGATCTCGACGTACTGCCCGAAGTGCAAGACGCACACGGACCACGACGTCGAGAAGGGCAAGAAGCGCACGGCCTCCGAGCTCAAGTGGGGGCAGCGCCGGTTCCGACGGGCGACGTCGGGGTACGGCGGCTTTCCGAGGCCGAAGCCGGAGGGACGCGCCAAGGCGGTCCGGCGGGTCTACCTCAAGTTCCGATGCAAGAAGTGCCAGTACACGGTCCAGCCGGCGAGCTGGCGCGCGAGCCAGCTCGAGCTCGTGGAGCACCGGTAGGGGGGTCGTCGACCGTGCCGCACGCGCCCGCACCGTTCTGGGTCGTCAAGTGCCCGGATTGCTCCGGCGAGCAAACGATCTTCAGCCGACCGTCGAGCGGCGTGAACTGCTCGGTCTGCGGCGCGACGCTGGCGACGCCGACCGGCGGGCTCGCGAAGCTTCGCGGCGAGCGGGTCAAGACACTGGCGTGAGCGCGAAATCCGCCGCCCCCTCGGTGCCGCAGAGGACCGGTCTCCCCGAGGAGGGGGACCTCGTCATCGGGACCGTCACCTCGATCCGCAACTTCGGCGCCTTCGTCACGCTCGACGAGTACGGGGGCCGCGAGGCGTTCATCCACCTCTCGGAGGTCGCGACGGGCTGGGTCAAGTACATCCGCGATCACATCCGCGAGGGCCAGAAGATCGTCGCGAGGGTCCTGCGGATCGACGCCGCGAAGGGCCAGATCGACCTCTCGCTCAAGCGCATCAACGATCACCAGCGCCGCGAGAAGATCCAGAGCGGCAAGAACGAGCTCAAGGCGTCGCGGCTCGTCGCTGCCGTCGCGGCGAGCCTCAAGACCGACGCCGAGGGCGCCTACGCCACGTTCGGCGACGGGCTCGTCGAGAAGTACGGGAGCCTGTTCGCCGCGTTCGAGGTCGCCTCCGCGGAGGCCGCGCGCTTCCAGAAGGAGAACGGCAAGGCGGCGTGGGTCGGCGCCTTCCTCAAGGTCGCCGAGGAGAACCTCGTCCCGCCGCACATCACGATCCGGGGCATCCTCGAGCTCACCGATCCCTCCCCCGACGGGGTCGACCATCTCCGCAAGGCGCTCGCCGCGGCCGAGGCGGTCGATGCGGAGGCCGTGAAGATCCACTATCTCGGCGCGCCCCGTTATCGCCTCCAGGTCGGCGGGACGCAGTACAAGCAGGCCGAGGAGATCCTCAAGCGGGCGACGGAATCGGCCATCGAGTCGATCAAGAAGGCGGGCGGCCAGGGGAGCTTCGCCCGCGCATGACGGAGGCGCTCCTGAGGCTCTGCCCGGCGGGCCACGGCTACTCGCTCCGGGCGGCCTGCCCGACGTGCGGCGCCGCCACCCGCTCGCCGCACCCCGCCCGCTACTCGCCCGAGGACCGCTACGCGCGCTACCGGCGCGCGCTCCTGGCGGCGGCATCGCCGGTCACTCCGTAGGGGGGTCCAGTACGTTGGCCGCATCGATGCACCGCATCAAAGTCGTGAACGACATGAGCGAGCTCGTCCCGATCCTCTGGGCCGTCGACTCGCCGGTGAAGCTGAAGCTCGTCCAGCGCCTCGGCGAGGCGTGGCTCACCGAGGCCGACGTGCGCACCGAGTTCGGGGCGGAGGGGATCCGGGCCCTCCAGTTCTTCGAGAAGCTCAAGCTCATCGACACGCGCTGGGTTGCGCGCGAAGGACGCCGGCAGCCGGACAAGAGCTACCACTTCTACTACTCGACGATCAACATCAACACGACGGCGCCGCTGTCCGAGGTCTCGGAGATCCTCTCGATCGCCAGCATGTCCGACAAGGAGTACTCCCGTCTGGAGAAGACGATCTACGACGCCGTCGGCGACACCGGCCGCTTCTTCTCGGACGTCGCCGAGGAGCTCGAGATGAGCCCCACCCGGCTGAAGGCCCTCGTCCGCCGCTCCGACAAGCTCGAGTACCGCGGCCATCGGATCGAACGGTTCCATGCCCCGGCGACCGAGGCGTAGGGGCCCGGATATCGAGGTCCTCCGCCTCGGGCATCGTCCCGGTCGGGACCCGCGCCTCACCACGCACCTCGCCCTCGCGGCCCGTGCCCTCGGCGCGCGGCGCCTCTGGCTCCATCCCCCGGATCCCTCCATCCGCGAGCGCCTCGACGCCGTGCGGGCCCGCTGGGGGGGGACCTTCGAGGTACTCCCGTGCGAGGACTGGAAGGCCCGGGTGCGCGCCTTCGATGGCACGACCGTCCACCTGACGATGTACGGGCGGCCGCTCCCGGCGGCGCTGCCGAGGCTTAGGAGGGCCCGGCGCGTGCTCGCCGTGGTCGGAGGGGCGAAGGTCCCCCCCGACCTCTACGGGCTCGCCGAGCTCAACGTCGCGGTCGGCGCCCAGCCGCACAGCGAGGTCGCCGCCCTCGCGGTCCTCCTTCACGAGCTCCACGGCCCGCCGCGGGCCCGCGAGTTCCCCGGGGCCCGCCAGGTGATCCGTCCGTCGGCCCGCGGGAAGAAGGTCGAGGCGGCCCGATGAGCCCGGTGCTCGATCCGGTCCCCGCGGCGAACCTCCCGCTCGCCGCCCTGGCGCCCGGAAAGTGCATCCTCTTCGGCGAGCACTCCGTCGTCCACGGCGGCCCCGAGCTCGTCGCGGCGATCGACCTCTACGTCCAGGTCGGCGCCCGCGCCCCGGGATCGACGGGCGCGACGACGGCGGTCGCCCCGAACCCGTACCTCCGCCGGGCGACGGAGCGCTTCTGGTCGGGGCGTCCTCCGCTCGATCTCACGATCACCTCGCGCGTCCCTCGCTCGGCCGGGCTCGGCTCCTCCGCCGCGCTCTGCGCCGCCACGGTCGCGCTGATGGGCGCGGCGACCGGCGGGCTCTCGCGCCCGGAGCTCGCCCGACGCGCCTTCGAGGTCGAGCGGGGGGCGCAGGGCGTCGGGAGCCCCGGCGACACCTCGAGCGTCGTCGCCGGAGGTCTCGTGGCCCTGAACGCCGAGGTCGGCGAGGAGCTCTGGAGCGTCTCCGACGGCGGCCGGGAGTGGTCGGTCCGACGCGTCGCCGACCCCGGATGGACCTGGGTCGTCGGCTACACGCGGGTGCCCCGGTCGACCGCCGACGCGGTGCGGGCCGTGGCGACGCGCCTCGGGCGCCCGGACGGCCCCGATCTCCTCCGCGAGCTCCGTCGGGTCGCGCTCGAAGGGATCCGCGCGGTGGGCCAGGAGGACCGGACGGGCGTCGGGCGCTGGCTCGGGGAGAACCACGCGCTCCTGAGGGAGATCGGCGTCTCGCATCCCCGGCTCGAGGCCCTGATCGAGGCGGTCCGGCCGAGCGCGGTCGGAGCGAAGCTCACGGGCGCGGGCGCCGGGGGATCGATGCTCGCCCTCCCCCAGACCGGGAAGGAGGTCGAGACGGCGCGACGGATCGCGTCGGCGGGGGGCGTGCCCTACGTCGTCCGGGTCGAGCCGCGGGGCGCCCACCTCGTGGGATCGCTCGCGACGGCCGGTTCACTTCCGGGCGACGATCCGGACGACGGCGCCGTCGGTTAGCGGGTGATCCGCCGCGAGCGCGCGGTGCGTGCGCCCGTCGATCGCCCGGATGAAGTTCGTTCCGAGGTCGGTGTGGACCCGGTAGGCGAACTGGTGGGCCGTCGTGCCGGTCGGGACGAGGAAGACATCGGGCAGCCGCCGGTCCTTCGAGTCGGTCCACCGCGTCTCGTCCTCGACCGGGAAGACGGCGATCCGGTGGAGCGCGCCGAACACGAGGTTCTCGAGCGCGGCCTGGACGCCCGTCGAGCCCCAGCGGGCGAGGAGCGCTCGGACCTCGGAGAGCGCGCGCTCCTGGGGCGGGGAGAGCGAGGCCCCCGGAGCGGTCTCGAAGGTCCCCGCGCCGGGCGTGTACCTCACGAGCCCCGCGCGCGTCGCCCGCCGGAGCGTGAGCTCCGCCTCGGCGGAGGTCGGCGCGAGAGGGAGGGGCGCCACGCGCTCGCCGAGCTCGGCCATCTTCTCCGGCGTCGTGCGGTCGCACTTGTTCGCCGCGAGCACCCGCGGTTTCGCGGCGTGGAGGAGGGCGGCGGCGAGCCGACGCCGGTCCTCGGCGGTCCAGTTGGACGGCCGCTCGCGGTCGACCGGGACCACCCGGAGCGCGGCGCTCACCTCGGCCGGGGTGATCGAAAGGCCCGTGAGACGCGCTCCCAGGAACTCCTCGACCTTCGCCCCTTCGAGCTCGACGGAACGAACGTGACGGGCGAAGTCGCGGGAGAGGATCTCCGCGATCCACGCGACGAGCTCCTGCTCGAGCCAGCCGACCTCCTCCGCGGGATCGAACCGTCCCGGCGTGACGATCTCCCCCTCCGGGCTCGTCCCGCCGGAGCCGTCGATCACGTGCAGGAAGCCGTCGGCGGCGCGGAGATCGTCGAGGAACTTGTGGCCGAGCCCCTTCCCCTCGCTCGCGCCGGGAACGAGTCCGGGGACATCGATGAGCGTCACGGGGACCCATCGGAAGCCGTCGACGCACCGGGCGTTACCGGGGTCGCAGGCGGCGCCCTTCTCGCCGTGCGGGCAGCGCACCCGGACCGCGCCCGAGCCCCGGTTCGGGACCGTCGTCGTGAACGGGTAGGGCGCCATCGCGGCGTCGAGCAGGGTGAGCGCGTTGAACGTGGTCGACTTGCCGACGTTCGGCTTGCCGATCACGCCGAGCTCCATCTCCGGGACGCCCCTCCGACGTGACCGGACCTACGTCGAGTAGTTCGGCGGGATCTCGGGGATCTTCTCGATGCGGTTCACCGTGAGGGCGAGCGCGAAGAGGAGATCGCTCAGACGGTTCGACCACTGCAGGAGCTCGGTCCGAAGCGGCGCTTCTCGGTTCAGACGCCAGAGGCTGCGCTCGGCGCGGCGCGCGATGCCGCGGCAGACGTGCAGTTGGGCCCCGGCCCGCGTCCCGCGGGGCAAGACGAAGGTCTTCAGCGGGTCGAGCCGGGCGGTGAATCGGTCGATGTCGGCCTCGAGCCGCTTGACGTGACGTTCCTCGATCCGGTACTTGGGTGGCGGCCCGCCGGGGTTGACGGCGAGCTCGCCCTGCGCGATGTAGATCTCGTGCTGCAACCGGATCAGGAGCGACTTGACGGCCGTCGCGGGGGGCGGGAGGAACGCCTCCGCTAGCCCCAGCCCGCAGCCGAGCTCGTCGTAGGTCCCGAACGCCGTGACCCGCGCTGAATCCTTCAGTACGCGGGCGCCGCCAGCGAGACCGGTCTCGCCACGGTCGCCGGTGCGGGTGTATAACCTCGTACGGCTCGTGCCTCCGGTCGCCCCGGCAACTGGTCCAGAGGGGAAGCCAGCCCGTGCACCGAGCAAAACGAGATGTGGAGCACCTCATTATGCTTGGCGTCCTGACGGCAGAGACGGCAGATGAATCCGCAGCGTTCGCTCCAGGCGACCCCCAAACTCTCCATGCAACCACCCTTCGTTTTCGGGGGCTAGCGTTCGAGGAGCCCCCGCCCCTCGCGGTCGGCCGCCGATCGGGCCTTCCGCCGTTCCGCGCCGTCGCGCGCCGCCTGCCGGAGCTTCGACAATCGCTCCGTGTGGGTCCGGGCGAACTCTTGGAGCCCGAGCGTCAGCACCGCTGTCAACGCTCCCTCCGCATCGCTCGCCCATCCGTCCTCCACGAGGACCTCGAGCTGCTCGCGTAGGCTCGCGGGCAGCTCGAGCCCCGCCGCGGCCGAAGCCGAGGCCCCCCGGACGAGCGAGCGGATCGCCTCGGACCGGTTCGCCGATCCGATCTCCTCGCGCCGTCGGTCGAGCGCCTCGAGCTCCTCGGCCGTCAGTCGGACCCCGACGAATCGGTCCGCCGGTGTCGCGCTTCGCGCGGAACGCACGCGTTTTACAAGATTTAACACATATTTAGTTATTGTGTTATTATGTTATACGTAACGGGTGCCGGGGCGTTCGTCGCGGGCCAACCCGGCGCGGATCCCGGGGCGCCGTGTCGGGACGGAAGCTCAACCGCTCGGAACAGCCAGCGAGGAGCTCGGCCCCGCTCGGGGACCGCGACCCTTCAATGAGAGCGTCAGGCGGCGTCGGGCCGTGGTGGTCGGGATCAGGATCGGCGCGACCGTCCGGTCGGAGAGGTAGAGCTCCTCCCGGTCGCAACGGGGGCAACGCGCGCGGAGGGCTCCCCGACCGAACTCACCGATCGTGGTGGTCCCGTCGAGGTGATCGTTCCCCCGAGCGCTCCGGTTCGGGCTCGGGCCGGCGAGACGGCAGGGAGAGCGGGCTCCGCACGGGCAGAAGAGCTCGAGCGGAGGGCCGGTCGACCGTTCCCAGCGCGAGACTTGACCCGCCCCGCTCATGGGCCCGGATCGCTCGGCGCAGGTACTTGGAGGCGAGGTCAATCGGAACTGATGGGCTCCGCCGGTGCACGCCGCCCGATTCGGTGCCCCCGCCCGAGAGGAAGAGCCGGGACCGACCCCTGTCCGGGACGTTGAACGGGCCCGTCGGCCGATCCGCCCCGGGTCGAGGTCGCCGGGGCGGGCGAGGCGGAGCCCACAAGTAACGCGTCCGGATGGCCCGTGCCCATGAGCGCGCGCCCCTCGGCGCTGGAACGCGCCGCGGCGCGCAACATCGTCGAAAGCTACCTTCGGGTCCGGCCGGGCGAGAACGTGATCGTCGAGGCCTGGGCCCACACGCTGACCACGTCATCGGCGTTGGTCGATGAGGTCCGTCGAGTCGGCGGGAGGGCCCTCCTCGCCTACGAGGATGACGATGCCTGGTGGCGCGCGGTCGATCGCCATCAGGCGCGGGCGCTCGGTCGCCTGTCCGACCCCGAGTGGGCCGCGATCGCGGCCGCCGATGTCTACGTACAGTCCTGGGGTCCCGCCGACTCGGCGCGCGTGGAGAGGCTCGGTGAGAAGAAGCTCGATCAATGGGCTGATGGCTGGTTCGATCGATGGTACGAGCTGGCCCGCTCGAGGGGATTGCGCGGGGGCCGGATGGCGACCGGGTGGGTGACGGACGGTCGCGTTCGAGAGTGGGGCGTCAACAAGGCCCGGTGGACGCGGGCGCTGCTCGAGGCCTGCCGAACGCCGCCCCGGGAGATCACCGAGAGGGGACGACGCCTCGCCCGGTCACTCCAAGGACGGAGGAGGATCCGGATTTCCCACGCGAACGGAACGGACCTCGAGATAGCGCTCGCCGGGGCTCCGCCCCGGGTCTACGACGGGCTTCCTCACCCCCACGAACCGGCGTACGGTGAGTTCGATCTGATGAGCAACCTCCCGGACGGGCGGCTCCGCGTCGCGCTCGACGCGCGGACCGCCGAAGGTAGGATCGTCGCGAACCGGCGGAGCTACGATGAGGTCTGGTTCCCATGGACCATCTACGAGGGAGGGACGTTCGAGTTCAACGGAGGGAAGCTCAGCGCGTACTCCTTCGACGAAGGGCAGCCGACGTTCGCGAGGAAGTACGCTCGGGGATCGCCCGGTAGGGACCGGACGGGCTCGCTCGTCATCGGGCTCCATCCCGAATTGAGGAACGTGCCGTACATGGAGGACAAGGAGCGGGGGAGCGTCCAGGTGACGGTGGGCGGGAACACCCACTCGGGCGGAGACAATCGGTCGGATTTCCGAGGGGCGATATGCCTCGCGGGCGCGCAGATCGACGTGGACGGCGTTCCCGTCGTGCGGGCCGGCCGGATACTGTAGGGGGCTCGGCAAGGGCCGGTGCCGGACGGAGGGGAGCGCGCGCGGCCGGGAGGGCGAGCGGCACGAACCGAGGTCTCGCTCCGCGGCGCGCGACTCGCCACCGCCGGACCCTGTCCCCCGACCGACCCCACCGGAGGAGCGTCCAGGGCCCGCCGATCGCGCGGATCCTCCCGGCCCGGGAGCTCCCGTGCTCGATCTCCGTCGACGAGCGAACCGGATCCTCGAACGGGTCGAACTTTCCGGGGCACGCGATCAGGCGGTGGGACGGGTGGGTGCGGCACCGGCCAGCGGACGAGGAGCCCGGCGCGCCCTCGGCGCCCGGTCGTACCCGTACGGGGATCGACCTCCTGCCCCGAGACCTCGACGGACCGTACGCCGAGTTTCGGGCCGCGGGCGTCGACGTTCGACGACCTCCGGAAAGGAAGGAGGGGGGCGCCCGGGAGTTCAGGGTCGGCGACCCCAACGACGACGAGCTCCGATTCGGGGAGCTGTAAGTTCCGGCCCGCGGAGCTCGGCGGGCGGCCCGGACGTCCGCCGCTCGCGGGGGACCGGGCCGGCGCATCGGACGGCCGCCCCCGGTCCGACCGATCCCCCCCCGCTCGCGCGAACGCTTTCAGGGGGTTACGCCTGACGGGGACCATGCGCAAGGTCGTCCTCGACAGTCTGATGTCGCTCGATGGGTACTACACCGACGCGAAGAGCCAGATCGACTGGTTCGAGTTCGACG
>JASHUV010000060.1 GCA_030039825.1 Thermoplasmata archaeon | reverse complement strand
CGGGGGCGCCGTCGCGGTCCTGAGGCGGCGCCGGGGTCGGTCCGGATCGGCCGACGAGCCCGATCCGGCGGGTCCGGAGGGCCGCGGCGAGAGCGATCTCGACGAGGCCGAGCCGTTCCGTGACGCCTTCTGATCCCCCGCCAGGGGCCGGCGCGGGTCCCCCTGGCCCCGGGCGGTCCGGCACGATCCTCGGGGGGAGTCCGAGATTTCGTCCAAACTCTGGACTCCGGTCTATAAGCCGGGGCAAGGTCGGACGCCGTAGCACGCTCCATGGTACCTCGCACGGCCCCGGTCGCCTCCCCCACGGCCTTGCCCGGGTGGGTCTGGCTGGCGGCGATGGTGATGATGGCGGGGGGTGTCTGGGGGGCCTCGGCGCTCTCCGCGACGGGCGCGAGCGCCACATCGCCCGGCCCCCACCTGTCCGTCGCCGCGGGCGGTGCGGGCAACAGCACGGTCTCGGCGAACACGAGCGCCGGATGCGGGAACTGCGGCTCGGTCGTCAACGACACACCGATCCCCATCCCCTACTCCTCCGGCGCGTCGCAGGCGCGGCTCGCGCACTCCGCGGCGCTCACCCCGTCGGGCTCCTCCGGCTACAGCGGCCACTACTGGCTCTTCGGCACGTACACCGGGCCGAGCACCACGACGACCGACGTCTATGATTCCGTCGTCCTCCCGAACATCGGCCCCCGCGCCGGGGACATGTTCTACGAGGAGCTGTCGATCTGGGACAGCGCCGGTCACTACGATCAGATCGGCGTGACCTCCGACTACAACAGCGGGGGCACCCCCTCGACGTCGACCGACGACTGGAACGCGAACTGGGTCAGCGCGCCGAACTGCGGCACGACGTTCGGGACGGGCACGTGGAACCCGGACCTCGGCAGCCTCGACCCGGGGGCGGCGTACACCTTCGAGATCGCGCTCTCGCCGGGGATGCTCTCCTTCGACATCTACGCCGGCGACGGGACCCCCTCGGGCCTCACGCTCGTCTACAGCGTGACGGTCAGCTCGACCGCGACCTCGCTGCTCGAGCAGACCTCCACGATGTGCGGTCAGAACCTGGCGTACGGCTACACCGTCGCCGAGGAGGTCTTCAACACGACCGTCCAGCCGTTCCCCAACTGGGACTTCAACTTCTCGAACAACCACGCGAGCGGCGCGTACGTCACGAGCTGGGGGGAGGCGACGTCCTGCCTCCCCGCGCTCACCGGTTCCTGCCCGGTCCCGACGAGCCCCCACGGCTACCCGGTCTGGCTCAAATCCGGGTGGGCGTTCGTGGAGTTCGCGAACCAGGCGTTCTCCTTCCAGAACGCGCCGTACCTCTCGGTCAGCACGACCCCCGGCGGCTCCTTCTCGACGCTCTACGAGTCGGACTTCATCGTGGGGAGCTACTGCCGGACGAACACCTGCTACGCGGCCGGGGCCTACTCGCTCCCGAGCGGCTGGTCCGGGAGCGTCGGCTTCGGGAGCCTCATCACGAGCTCGCCGGCGGTCTCGTCGGTGAGCTTCACGGTGCCCACTTCCGCCCTGACCGGGGAGTACGAGGTCTGGATCCAGCTCCAGCTGACGAGCGGGCCCGGGGGGTCGATGGTCGAGTTCACCTCGATGATGGTCTATGTGGATGTCACCTAGGGGGCCGACGACGGGCTGGCGCCTCGGCGACGTGGCGTTCGAGATCCAGGACGGCCACCTCGTCTGCCGGTCCGGGGCGAGGGGCCGGCGGGGCCGACGGCCGAGCGGCGGCGCGCCCTCACGGCGCGTCCCCGCGCCGTGGCCCGCCTGGCTCGTCCCCGAGTGAGCTCCGCGGCCGCCGTTTCCTCCACGCCATGCCCACGACGGCGGCGCCGCCGATCGCCGCGGCGGCGATCGCGATCTCGGCGGAGAGAGGGAGGGACGACGCGCGCCCCGCCGGGGCCCAGTCGATCCGGGTCGTCACGTTCCGGCCGTTCACGGTGATCGTACCCTCGGTCGTGGCGCTCGCGTAGCCGTCCGGCCCGATCGCGACGTAGGTGGCGCTCCCGTTCGCCGAGCGGAAGTCGATCGTCGCGTTCGTCGAGGCCTCCTCGATCCCCTCGAACGTCACCGACCAGCGGGCCCCCGCCGGCAGTCCGCTCGAGACGAACGCCACCGTGTAGGTCACGACCGGGACCGACCGGAACGCGATCGCGATCTGGGTCCCGGCGCCGACGACGACGATCGATCCGGAGTCGGGGGTCGCGGCGAGGCCCGGGCCCGACCCCGCCGCGAACCCGTAGGTCCCGTTCGGCACCACGAAGAGGACGGCCCCCGGCCCGGCCGTCTGGACCTCCCCGTTGAGCGCCACCGTCCAGCGCGCGGTGCCGGGAAGCCCCGCCTCGACGAAGCGGACCGGGAAGCCGGTCGCGTACGGGCCGTCGCTCACGAAGGAGAGCGTCCCGGATCCCTCGTTCGTGACGATGAGCTCGCCCGTCTCGGGATCGCCGACGAGGCCCACGGGCTCGAGCCCGACGGAGAGCGTCCCGACGACCGATCGGTCCGTCCCGTCGATCACGCTGAGCGCGAGGTCGCCGACATCGGCGACGTAGAGGAGGCCGTTCGAGGGATCGACCGCCACCGCCTGCGGGGAGTCGCCGACCGTGATCTCGCCGAGGAGGGAGGTCCCCCCGGGGGCGACGACGGCCACCTCCGAACGGTTCGCGAGAGGGACGTAGAGGTCCCCCGTCGCCGGGTCGACGGCGACCCCGGTCGGGTCCGATCCGGCGGGCAGCGGGAGGGGCGAGGGCGCCGGGCCGCCCGAGGCGTTCAGGACGACGAGCGTGGAGGTCGAGGTGTCGGTCACGTAGAGGAGCCCCGAGGTGGGATCGACGGCGAGGCCCTCGGGGTCGACCCCGGCGGGAAGCTCCGCCGCGATCGTCGCGCCCGACGGGTCCACGACACTGACCGCCCCGGACTCGGCGTCGACGACGTCGAGGTCCCCCGACACGGGATCGACGACCACGTCGAGCGGAGCGGCGCCGACGAGGACGGTGGCGAGGAGCGCGAGGGTCGACGCGTTGTAGAGGAGGAGGGTGTCGTTGAACGGGCTCGTGACGGCGATCTCGTCGAGGGAGGGGTCGTAGGCGACGCCGTAGAGGGGCGAGCTCGTCGGGACGGACGCCACGATGCCGAGCGGGTCACCGGCGAGCTCGAGGAGCAGCCCGCTCCGCTCGGTCGATCCGTTCGCCGCGCCCTCGGCCGCCGTCACGAAGAGCGCCCCGGTCCGGAGGTCGACCGCGGTCCGGTACGGGATGATCGGTCTCGGGATCGAGGCGAGGAGGGTGGCGGCCGGGGCGTCGATCTCGCTGACGTTCGCGGAGAGCTGGTTCGCCACGTAGAGGGTGCCGGAGGCGTTGTCGAAGGCGAGGCCCGAGGGGCGGAGGCCCACCGGGACGACGCCGACGACGGCGAGGGTCGCCGACTCGAGGAGGGTCACCGCGCCGTCGCTGCTCGCGTTCGCCGGAGGGTCGCTCAGGACGGCGAGGAGGCCGGTCCCCGCGAGGGCGTCGAGCGCGGTCGGGTCGGCGATCATGACCGTCCCCGTCACGTTCTGGGTCCCGCCGTCGATGGCCGACACGCTCCCGGACCCGGCGTTGCTCACGAAGACGCGATCCTGCCCCGGATCGACGGCGACCGCGACCGGGTCGGCGCCCACGGCGATCGATGCGACCCTCAGGGACGTCGCCGGATCGTAGACGGTCACCGTCCCGGTGCTCTCGGAGGCGATGTAGAGGTCCCCGTTCGAGGGATCGTAGGCGATCCCCGTCGGGTCCGGAACGGCGAACGAACCGGTCGGTCGGTCGTCGCTCGCGTTCAGGACGGAGACGTTGCTCGAGAAGGCGTTCGCGACGTAGATCGCCCGCCGCGCCGGATCGAACGCGATCCCGGACGCCCCGCTGCCGACCGGGACGACCCCGACGACGCGCGCGCTCGAGGCGTTGACGAGGGTCAGGTTGTCGGAGTTCGCGTCGCCGACGAGGAGGGTCCCGGTGCCGCCCGCGTAGGCGAGCAGGTCGGGGAGGGCCCCCGGGGCGATCAGCGTCGTGGCGTCGGTATACCCCGTCGATGGGTCGACGGCGACGACCGCTCCCTCCGAACCCGGTCCGTCTCCGAGGGGCGCCGAACCGAGCTCGAGCCGGTCGTCCGACGGATCGAGGGCGATCGCGACCGGTTCCGTGAACGGTGCGTCGGGCTGGTTGCCCGGCACGAGCGAGCCGTTCAGGAGGCTCAGCGTCGCACCGACGGAAC
>JASHUV010000059.1 GCA_030039825.1 Thermoplasmata archaeon | reverse complement strand
GGGGGCGCCTAAGGCCGGCCCGCGCCCCCCGGGCTAGCCGGCGCCGACGCCGTCCCGCCCCCCGGGGCCGAGGTGCGGCAGTCCGGGCATTGGTGGGCGTCCGGGCCGACCGGCGCCGCCCCGAAGCACGCCGCACAGATGGGACGCCCGCAGGAGGGGCACGGCCGGCCCGCCTCGCCGTCCGAAAGAGGGTGGCCGCAGCCGGCGCACGTCAGGGCCTCGCCCGCCTCCAGCCAGACCGGCGCGGTCGGCGGGCCGCGCCGCGTCCGCTCCGACTCGAGCTCGGCGACCCGCGCCCTCAGCCGTTCGACCTCGTCGGCGAGCCCGGAGCGGGTTCCGCTCTCCCCGGTCGGGCTCCCGAGCGGCTCCTTCCGGGGGCCCCCCCAGTAGGGGGTGGTCGGCGCGGTCGGTTCGGCCGCCGTGTCCATCAGGCGGTACTGGGTGTAGCGCCCGGTGCGCCGCCGCGCCGCCTCGGCGTACTGGCCGGCGATCGTGTCCGACGCGGCGTGCGCCCGGGGCGGCCGGACGGGCTCGTCGTAGGTTCCGAGCGCGCTCCCGCCGCTCAGCGCCGGAGCCCCGGCGAGCGAGGGGGTCTGGGCGAGGAGGCGCCCGGCGGGGGTCCCCCCGAACGGGGAGTCCCGGGAGAACCCGATGAGGAACGTCCCGAGCGTGACGAGGGCGAGGCCGGCGGCCGCCACGCCGAGGTCGACCGGGGTCTGGGTCGAGGACGCCGAAGCGCCCCCGCCCGCGAGCAGGGCCACGGCCCCCGCGAGCAGGACGAGGCCGACGGCGACGAGGAGGCGCCCCTCCGCGTGGCGCCGTTTGAGCCCACCCGGCATCCGTCCCCCCCCCGCCCGGACCGCGCGGAGGAGGACGATCGACCCCCGAGCGCGTCGGACACCGGAAAATGGGCCGGTGGTCTATCTAAAAGGTTCCGGCTCCGCCTTGCTGCCCGTCGACGGCGGGGTTCAAGTAGGGCGCCCGAGGAACCCGGTTCATGTCCCCGGGCGGAGGCGATCGCGGGTACCGGCCGCGGCGCCCGAGCGGGGCCCTGCCGAGACGCTCGGACGACACGCGCTCGAACGCCGCGGTGCCCGCCGCGCTCGCCGTGCTGATCGCCGGGCTCGTGCTCGGTCACTACGGGTTCCTCCTCCCGGCGCTCTTCGGGTTCGCGCTCCTCGCCGTCGCGCTCTCGTTCGTTTCGAGCCACCTGAACCCGTTCTCGATCGCCTTCTACCTCACCGTCAAGCCGTCGTGGATCGCCATCGGGACGCTGGTCCTCGTCGGCGTGCTCCTCCTCGGTCTCGCCTACAGCGAGTTCACGAGCGGGATGGGCGCGATCGCCCTCGCCGCCGTTCCCTGAGCGGGGTGCCCGCCCACCCCCCGACTCAGGAGGCGATCATCCGTTCGAGCGCCCGTCGCGCCCGCCCGGCCGTCGCCTCCGGGACCTCGATCCGGTAGCGGTCGAGCGCGAGCGCGTCGCGGATGTCGGTGAGGTCGATGGCCTTCATGTACGGGCAGACGGTCCCCTCCGAGATCGGCAGGAACCGGGTCCGGGGGTTCTCCTGCCGCATCCGGTGGAGGATGCCGACCTCGGTCGCCACGAGGACCTCCGGGGCGTCGGTGGAGCGGGCGAAGCGGACCATCCCGTCGGTGGAGAGCACGCGGTCCACGGCGGGAAGGGCCGCGGTGGAGCACCCGCACTCCGGATGGGCGAGGACCGGGGCGCCGGGGTGGAGACGCCGCGCCGCCTCGACATCCTCCGGCCGCATCTTGGCGTGGACGGGGCAGTCCCCGACCCACAGGTGCATCCGGCGGCCGGTGATCCGGCGGACGTGGTCGCCGAGGAACATGTCCGGGAGGAAGAGGATCTCCCGCTCGGCGGGGATCCCGGCGACGACCTGGACCGCGTTCGAGCTCGTGCAGATGTAATCGGACTCCGCCTTCACCTCGGCGGAGGTGTTGATGTACGAGACGACGGCCGCGCCGGGGTGCTCGCCCTTCCACCGCTTGAGCTCCTCGGCGGTGATCGAGTCGGCGAGGGCGCAGCCCGCGCCCAGATCGGGGAGGAGGACGGTCTTCGTCGGGTTGAGGATCTTCGCCGTCTCGGCCATGAAACGGACCCCGGCGAAGACGATCACCCGCCGGTCGGTCGTCGCCGCCTGCCGGGAGAGGTAGAGCGAGTCGCCGACGAAGTCGGCGATGTCCTGGACCTCGGGACGCTGGTAGTTGTGGGCGAGGAGGACCGCCGATCGCTCCTCCTTGAGACGCGCGATCTCCTCCGCGAGCGTCATCGCCCACCCTCCGGCCGGGGGAAGGTGCGCGGCCCGCTTAACGGCGGCGGGCGGGGGACCGGGCCGGCGGCCGGCGGCCCGGCCGCGACGGCGGCCGGAGCCGGAGGTGGAAGGGGAGCGCCGGCGCCGAGTGGGTGAGCTCCCCGAGGCTCGCGGCGTCGGCCCCGCTCCCCCGGTAGCGGGGCAGGGAGGCGATCGAGAGGCCCCCGGAGAGC